>DASYEA010001113.1:0-4402 GCA_036499265.1 Schlesneria sp.
GATTCGGACTCGACTACCAACGTCGTTCAGTATCGGGGCCTGCTTGTTGCTGACGACATTCTTCAGGTCGCCGGATGCAAGATGGCAGGACGTGCAGTTCAGTTCACCGAGCAGCAGGCGGCCCCCCGTGATCGGGTCTAATTTCGGGGCGTCTTCGTCATCAGGGTCAGGTTCCGCAGCATAAAACCGCTCGAATCCAGGGATTCGCGGATGCGTCGGAGGTGATGGTTCTGTTTGGGAAGAAGCAGGCTGAACTCCAACCAGGCAGATCCAAAGAAATGCTCCGGCACTAATAACGCGAAACACCATCCACCCGCCCTTATTCAGAGATTTTGCGTCGTGAACCCATCGGCAAGCGATGATAGCAAGGGTAATTAGGGACTTGAAATGAGTTGGCAAACTTTGTGGCGATCCATTCTCTGAAAAGTAAGGCCATGTCGCCGGGAGATTCGGCGAGCGACGGACCTCTTGTCCAAGGATGACTGGCACGGGAATTTTGCAATCGCTGCGATTCAGGTTGAATTCAGCTTATTCGGGGCCTGACATGCCCGAGCGAGCAGGATATCCTGGCGCGTTGTGATTCGCCGTTCGGCGGAGAGTTTCATGTTCCATCGACGAACTGCACGTTATGCCTGAATACCGCTTTGTCGCTCGCGAAATGACGGGCAAGCAGGTTGATGGGGTGCTGTCAGCCGCGAATGAGCGCGAAGCGTTAAGCACGCTGGGGGCTCGGGGAGTTTTTCCGCTATCGGTCACTCTCGCCGATGCCGCCAAGGCGCATCAGGCGAACAAACGCCGACGGGTTCCTGCCCGACTGCTCTGCCAGTTCTATTCACAGTTGGCTGACCTGCTGCGCGCAGGTGTCCCCTTGTTGCGATCGCTGGAACTGCTCGAGCGGCAGACTCGTCACGTCACGTTAAAGATGGTACTTCAGGAAGTTCGCGATCAGGTGGCCGACGGAACTCGACTTGCCGAAACATTGCGGCAACATCCGACGGTGTTCTCCGATCTCACTATCAGTATGGTCCGGGCTGGTGAAGAGGGTAGCTTCCTCGAAGATACTCTCCAAAGAATCGCGGACTTCACGGAACACCAGGAAGAGCTCAAAGGAAAAGTCTTCGGCGCGATGGCCTATCCCGCCTTTCTCGTCGTTGTCGGGTCGTTAATCCTGGTTTTGATGCTGGTCTTCTTCGTTCCTAAATTCGAACCGTTGTTTGATCGAATGCGAGAAGAAGGGACGCTCCCCTGGGCAACGACTGCATTACTCGCCGTCAGTTACGAGTTGCAACATCGCGGGTGGGTAATGCTGATTGTTGCACCGGTCCTGGTGGTATTTCTGCAGAAGCAGTTTGCGAATGAAGCAGGTCATCGCCGCTTCGACGCCTTCCGCTTGAAGTTGTACGGGATCGGTCAAGTTGTCCGCAGTCTGGCAATCGCTCGCTTTTGCCGAGTCTTAGGAACTTTGCTGCACAACGGTGTTCCGATCTTGAATTCATTGCGGATCGCCAAGGATGCCACTGGAAACAAAATCCTTAGCGAGGCAATTGCCGAAGCGGCTGAACACGTTTCATCGGGGCGATCGCTCGCTCAACCGCTGGCCGAATGCAAGCAATTCCCCGTGGATGTCATCGAGATGATTTCGGTGGGTGAGGAAGCCAACAATCTCGAGCATGTGCTCGTCTCGGTTGCGGAAAAAATGGAACGTACCACGAACCGACAATTGGAATTGGTCGTGCGCCTGCTGGAGCCGTTGATGCTGGTGATTATGGCCGGCGTCATTCTGTTCGTCCTCCTGGCTCTGATGTTACCAATCTTCAACAGTTCCACGGCGGTGTCGTAGTTCGTAAGTGCAAGCAACATCGAGAGCTGCGAGATCTCCTTAAATTTACCTGAAACATTGGCGAGTCACGCCGAGTATGTCGTATCATCAATCAACGAATCCCTGTTTCCGAATGGATCGGGGTCAAGTAAGATTTAGTGCTACGGAAATTCCTTTTAGACTTGCTTCAGAATGTCCACTCGGAAGGTGCTGTTTGCCATGACTCGTTCAAATGCTCGGAACGCGCGTCGATTCGTCGCCCGAAAGGGTTTTACGCTGACAGAAGTTTTGCTGGTACTGGCGATCCTTGGCGTCATTGCGGCAATGGTTGTTCCTAACCTGATCGGTCAGCAGCAAAAGGCGATGGTCAAGACGACGCGAATGAGCGTGAAGTCACTTGAAGATGCTTGCCAGCAATATGCGATCGATCATGACGGTGAATACCCCGCAGGCGGGCGCGACGAAGTGCTGGGCCTTCTCACCAATCCTGGCGTGGACGCTCATGGAAAGACGGTTCCTCCGTACTTGAAGAAGATCCCGACGGATGCCTGGGGCCAAGCACTGTACTATCAATGGCCGAACAACAACGTCCCCAATGCCACGACTCCCGCTCTGTGGTCGTCCGGTCCAGATAAGAAAAGCGACGAAGGACAAAACGACGACGTTAATAACTGGAGCGACAAGTAGTCGAACCCGTCGAACAAATTGAAAGAGCGGTGCCAACCAGCACCGCTCTTTTTGTTCTTTGATAAATCATCGTGACTTCAAATCCAGATTGCTCAATCACCAATTTTAATCTTCACTTGAACTGTCCCGCTGTTGTCGGCGATGGAGTTCCAGTTGTCCTGACATCGGAGATAGAGATTGCCGTTTCCGGTGGCGGTCCATTGGGAATTGGCACCAAGTTCAAATGGTTCTGACAGCTTGTAGTCTTCGAACAAGATCCCGACCAGCTTGCCTTTGCCTTCATCGTCGCCATCGGCGGTTAGTTTCTTGCCTGATTTCGCGACTAACCATTCACCAGTCGCCGAGATGGACAGCTTGTCTCCCTCTTTGACGACCACTCGCGCGGGCTGCCATCCGCGCATCGCGTCGACTTTCACCTGGACCGAGGCCGTTCCTTTCAGCTTTTGGAACTTGGGCTTCCAATCCCAACTACAGAGGTCGGCTCGATAACCCTGATCCAGGTGACGCAAGAAGAATTCATATTCGAAGCTGATTTCCTTCGACATTGGTCCGTAGACGGATTCAAAGCTCGTCTGTTGATCATTCAACAGCGCCAGGCCCAGTGGCTTGAACCGGGAAGCGTAGTTGGGATTTGCGGCCAGCAAGTGGCACAAAGCCCATCGCCAGGAATAGTTCTCCCAGCTATCTCCGGTCCGTTGGCCGGCTGCCACGATTTCCGACAGGTCCTTGGGCTCTTGAGACCTTAAGTATCGCAACACCCCTTCGTGGATGTTGACGCCGTCTTCCTTCTCTTTCCAATACTGACCGAGTTCGGCCATTCCTTCGGAGTACCACGTCGGACCTGTTCGACCAAACGACTGATGACAGTAGGCATGAACCGCTTCATGCTGAGGCGTGCCTCGATCCGCGACGGCCCAAACAATGGATTTGGCCGCGATGGCCTGTTTTTGACCTGATCCGCTGCGCAGGAACTGCGTGACACTCAGCGTGATCCCGCCGCCTGTCTGGATGCTGGCGATGGCATCGGGGTCGATCGAATCGGGTGGCCACTTCGACTGATCTTTAACGACGTTCATCTCGATGATTTGAGAGTTGGGTTTGCCAAAATACCTCGCCACAAGCACCAACATTGTTTCCAGGCGATTTAGCAATTCGCGTGCTTCGTCCGCAGGCATGTCTGTTCGCAACGTGAAATTTTTCGAAGAGTAATCGTGAATCCCTTGAGCAGGTGCCTCTTTCGTGCGGGCTGATTTCGTCTTTCCCGCCGGTTTCTCTTTGGGATTGCTTTGAGCCTGCGCAAGTGACGATATCGACGCTATTGAGATCATTAGTCCCAGCAGACCGGCAAGGACGATTTGAGATACTCGATCTGTGCGCATTACGTTTCTCGCCGTCGGCAAATCAGAGAGGTTTCGAACACTATCAGGATAACCGAATTCTGCTCGATGGAAACGGGTGTTCCAGCTTAATAATTCAAGGGAGCTGCGACTGCTCGCATAGTCCGTTCCCGTGCAGGCAGGTGTCACGCCTGGGAGTGATGGGTGCTGATAAGTTCTACACCGCTGTATTAAGCGTTGAATTCGTTGCCGAGGCCGCAGACTTCACGCAGGTGTGCAGTCCGTAAGCTGGAATTCGGGATCACCTGAATCTGGGGTGCGCAGCATGCGTTGATGGAGCAAGTGAATGCTAAGGACTTGGCCAAGGGCGGTATCGATTCGGCGCCACATTGTCGTCCGCTGGGGTAACAACTTCCACAACAGCTTGGCCGCGGACACGAAGCTTTGTCGGAAGACTCCGACTTCCCGCACCAGATTTGAACTCAGGAGATCCGGAAATAATTCGCGACCTGACGGCGTTTGGGAAAGTCGATGCCAGTTCGGGGCCATGAATGGATGC
>DASYEA010001114.1:0-6821 GCA_036499265.1 Schlesneria sp.
CCCCAATCAGCCGCGTAGAGGTTAAAAGTCGTGGACTGATCGAAATAGGGGAACAGGAAATGAAGGAGATATGGCCATTCTGGGCCGAGCCCCATAGGTTGATTCCCAGGATTTCGACCGATAGTACCCGGCGGGAAGCTCTTGGAGACATCGTGGTAGTTATGCAGGGCCAATCCCAACTGCTTCAGATTGTTCTTGCACTGTGTCCGTCGGGCGGACTCCCGAGCCTGTTGAACCGCAGGCAGTAGCAATGCGATCAAGACCGCAATGATCGCAATCACCACGAGCAGTTCAATCAGAGTGAACCCCCGTTTTTGAGCTTTGGACATGATTTCATCCGTTCTGAGAAAATTGTGAAAAGTACATGAACTGAAATATGTTAGGTCGTCGTGATGACGATCGGCCCCGACTGAAATGCGGAATACACCATAAGCCATTGTTTCTTCGTTGTCGAGTGGTTTTTGGAGGGTTGAGGTCGAATTCAGGAAGGCGCGGCCCCCGTCAAATCAGCATAAATCGCAAGAGAGGGCGCCTAACTATTCGGTTCCATAACAGCGGCATTCACTCGGTTTTGCCGGGCTTGCTATGGATAATATTTATACTTTCAGTTGCCTCGCCATTTTGAAGCGCAGGTTAACAGTTGGCGAAGACTCGATAGGTGGCCCACTCATTCGCAAACGGTTGTTGCGGCGACAGATTCCTGACATTAAGATCAGGTTTCCTAATCCGCCGGGCCGTGTGGTTTAGTTCCTGTCTCATGGTGTCGTATGGCGACGTTCGACCAAGCCTTTCCAGCCGCGGTCCAGGAACTCGACGAACGAGGCCTGTTGCTGAACGTACACCTTGTTCGACTTGTCGATGGCGACCAGCAACTGTTGCGAACCATTCGCGAAGCGCTCATTACCGACGGTCTGGCTCAAGATCGATATGGCGTCGGCTTAGCGAAATCCGCTGACTTTGACACACAACGGGCAACGTCTCACCTGCAGCGTACCGTACAAACCGTAGTCATAGACTCACCAGACGAAGTCGTCTTCGCGGAAGAATCGCAAAACGATGCCGATTGGTGGCTGATGAGCGGCGGTGCGACATCCGGCCCCTATTCTCTCGACGCACTCATCCAGATGCGGCGACTCGGCGATGTCTCCGATAACGAAATGATACGACAAGGCGCGAAAGGGATGTGGCTGATCCCGAGGGACGTCGCCGAACTGGCGGAAATTTCTCCGGCCAAGCGAACGATCGCCAAGAAAGCGACCGCCCCGACACTATCAACTGTCATCGCTCCCACGGTCGCTCCAGATCTCTCGCGACAGGAGTCTCCAATTCGGCAGCCAGCGACCGAGCATGCCGCCATCTTGCCGACGGCGCGTCAATCCGCGTCAGTCGCACAGCGACCCAACGTCGAGACTGGGATTGAGTACTTCTTGTGGGATGCGGGCAAGTCAGTCGGTCCGGTCGACCGCCAGGAGTTACAGGCCCGACTCGATTCTGGCCGTCTTGAGGCAGGAGATTTTGTCCAAGCAGGAAGGAACGGCGATTGGCAACCCTTGTCACTGGCGCTGGGTGCTCCCCGACCTCCTCTGCAAATCCCACAATCCGCGCTAAACGCCCTGAAAGGAGAGCCGAGCGATTCTGACATCGCGGCCATGCCGATCCCGTCGCGGGCAGCAACACCACAAGCCCCGATCCCGGTTGTGAAGCAGGGCCAGCAGAAGCCCGTCAAACCTGCTGCGAAGCAAGCCGTTGAACTCCCTGCCAGCCCGATTATTCGAGGCTGGGTTCAAGCAGCACATCTTGTCGGCGGACAGTCTCGATTGTGGGCCATCGTGGTTGCGGCGGCATGTTCGATCGCCGTTGTCATCTGGTTGCGACAGCCCCCCTCCGCCGGTGTGATCTATCAGGAACTGGCCGCCACGCACAAAAAAATCAGCGAAGGCCGCCGTCTTCAACCGGGGTCAAATAAGCCAGTCAAGGTCGCCCCTGAGGATCTGGAACGAGTCGTTGCCATCAAAAACAGCTTGGCCAAGCGAGCATCGGCCACCCAGCCTGCGATCCAAGAATTGTTGTGGGCTTGTGAATATGGATTGGTCCCACTCTTGGAGCAGCCATATGGCTCAAAAGATTTAGAGCGTACTTTCGCAGATCATATGGGTCGCGCCGAACGATTGATTGATCCTGCAAAGATCACTCCCGATCAGGCACCTGTCGTCGAGCCGAGCCAAAGGACGACCGAGTGAAGAACCCATGATTCGTCGACTGCTACTAGGAGTGACGTTATTGCCTCCGGGCCTGCGCCGCCGGATGGCCACAGGTCTGGGCAGACGATCCTCGTCCGCGAATGTGCAGGCTTTGATTCGCGGACTGAATGATGACAATCAAGGGGTGCGTGATGCGAGCGCCGATGCACTAAAGGCGATTGGGCCTTCTGCCGCAGGTGCGTTGATTGCCGCCATAACGAGTGAATCGTCTCAGTGTCGTCCTCGTATTGCTCAAGCCTTGGGACAAATCGGTGCTGCACCCGAAGTTGTGGTGCCGCCGCTCACTCAGTTGCTGCGAGATCCAATCTCGACCGTGCGCGTCGCCGCAGCCAACGCATTGAGTGAATCCGGTTCCAGAGCAGCCAGTGCAGTCAACAGTCTGGGTCGGGTCGCCGAGCGAAGCGACCCGGAATCGACCGCGGCGGCACTGAGCGCTCTTGGTCAGATTGGCCACGCGTCGCTGCCGTGCCTGCCCGTCATCATCGCCAGACTTGAACACGATGATCGAAACGTTCGCATGGCCGCATCCCAGGCAATCGGTAAACTCACCGAGGCGGCGGGAGCCAACATTGATGCCGCCGACTGCATGACGCCATTGAAAGAGCTGCTTTTTCATCGAGATTTTGCCGTGCGCGAAGCTGCTGCCCAGGCCTGTGCCGCGATCGGGCCCGCCGCGATGGCGGTCTTGCCAGCACTGATGCAGCAAGCGCAAGATAAGCGAGTCGGATTGCGTCACGCCATTGTGACGGGACTGACGAACATCGCCCCAGGCCATCCAGAGACGTTCTTGACCCTGATCGGACTGACCCAAGACAAAGAATGGACAATTCGGGAAGCCGCCACGCGTGGATTCATTCCCTTCGGACCGAACGCCAGAAACGCGGTCCCTCGGTTAAAGGTCCTACTCAATGATGAACGGTCCCGCGTTCGGCAGGCAGCGATTGAGGCCTGTGCCGCGATCGGATCGCCCGCGAGATTCCTAGTCGACGATGTCTACCTGCGCTTGTTCGACAAGAGCGAAGAGACTCGCAATGTCGCACAAAAAGCATTTCATCGCTGGGCTCCCGACTTGACTGATTTCTTGCCAACTCTCTTCCATGAGATTGAGTCCACTAACGAGATCCGTCGGCAGACGGCCGCAGAAATTCTCAAACGATTTGACTGCCATGCGGCCATTATTATTCCAACCTTAATAACAACATCGGAGAATTCACAGATTCGCGATGTGGTTTCCGCTTTAACGCAATAAATTTGTTTTCAGACAGAATTCCTGTTGATAACCTGAAGAGAATACGTTGCAAGGGTGTTGAAATCGACGCCTCTCGTTCCAGCAGCTTGTTCGTTGAGAAAGGGTTTGTGATGGCAAACAGTCGCCCTCGTCGCGGATTCACCTTGGTTGAACTTCTGGTCGTGATCGCGATCATCGCTCTGCTGGTCTCATTGCTGATGCCTGCCGTCCAGCAAGCTCGCGAAGCGGCACGCCGAACGGCTTGCCAGAATAATCTCAAGCAGATCGGATTGGCTCTGCACAACTATCACGACGCCTTCAAAGTGTTTCCGCCCGGCTATACAAGTTCTGTCCAGGCTTGGAATCGCGACGGCGCTAGCACGGCGAATCACTCGGCCTGGGGCTGGGCCACGATGATCTTAAATCAACTCGAGCAAGGTCCCGCGGCCGATCAACTGCAGCCAGGCAGCGAACCGCTGACGATGGTGATTGTAAACAACGAGACGAACAAAATGCAGGAATTAGTGCGGCAGATCCCCGTCCTCCTCTGCCCCTCTGATACGGGACCGGTGACGAACGACCTTCGCCCATTGATCTTCTATCCGAATGGCGACAACCAATGGGTTAACCCAGTCGATAAACCGCCTGTGAACGGGTTCACGCTTGGAAGGGCCAGCTACGTCGGAGCACAAGGCGTGACGATGAAGCACCCCAGTGAAGGTATTTTCGATCGCGACACCAGCATTTCCATCGCTGACATCATTGATGGGACCAGCAACACGTTTCTAGCGACCGAGCGGCGTTACATCGGATTTGGCGGTGCTGCGTGGGGGGGTGTCAGTCGGCTCACCGAACAGCCTACGGTGCCGGATGATGGAACTTACAACGTCGTTGCCAGCTTCACGCCCCGAATCAACTCGGGACAGATTGATCCGACACCCACGGCCCCCGTTGTGCCTTACGGTGCATCTAGCATGCATCCTGGCGGAGCCAACTTCCTGATGTGCGATGGATCTGTTCGCTTCATCACCGAGAACATCCAGTCCGTACCCGGTATCGTCCCCGCGTATTGGGGAATCTATCAGAAATTGGGCAGCCGAAACGACCGACTTTCCGTCGGGAATTTCTAACGAGTGAATTGGACGTGGTGGCTTAAGCCAGCAAATCCTTGACCACACCGCAGCCTTCGTGAGCAATCGGCAGCGGCTGGCCGTGGTTGTCGTATTCGACCTTGGTCGAATCGATATCCAGCGCCGCGAACCAGGTATGGAACATGTGACCGATGTCGAAGGCGTCTCCTTCAACTGAGGTTCCCACGTCATTCGTCTTGCCAACCACCGTCCCTTGTTTGATGCCCGATCCGGCGAGGGCCAGCGACCATGATTCGGGCCAGTGGTCGCGGCCAATGTGACCGTTAATCTTGGGAGTTCGTCCGAACTCTGACATCGCGATCACCAGCACACGATCCAGCATGCCTCGTTGGGCCAGGTCTTCGATGATCGCCGAGTAAGCCTGGTCGAAGCGGGGCATCAGACTTTGATGACCCAGGAAGTTGTCGCCGTGAGTGTCCCAGCCATAACTGGTCACTTTGACGAAGCGAACTCCGGCTTCAAGCATGTTGCGAGCCAGCAGCATGTGCCGACCAAATTCGTGCGAACCGTACCGCGCGACTTCCTGCGGACTCAACTTCGTCGCATCGAACAGATCCTGCCGCTTCATCAAGGCCGCGGCCATGTCGTAAACCGCACCATGAGCATCCGCGTTGTCACGACGATGTCGTTCGGCGTAGCGCTTATTCAACGTGATTCGCAGTGCATTGCGAGCCTGATCGTCCTCTTCAGTGATCGTGGCAGGACGCAGCAGGTTCTCGGGAGGCTTGCCGTCACCAAAGGCCAAAGCACCATATTTTGGTCCCAAAAACCCCGCATCCTGATAGAAGAACCCGCCGCTACCCGGCTTGATCGAAACGTATGGCGGCAGGCCACTGGCTCCTGCTCCCATTAGCTTTGCCACGGCCGACCCGAAGAACGGATACGTCACGCCACGATTCTTGGGGTCGCCACGCTGGATTCGCGGGACACCTGCCGAGTGCGAATTATCCTGCGTACACATGTTGCGAACGAGGGACAGGTGATGCATCACCTTCGCCGTCCGTGGCATCAGCTCGCTGATCTGAACACCCGGTAATGAAGTGGAAATCTGACGGAACGGGCCGCCGAATTCGGTATTGGGCTTGGGGTCCCAGCTTTCGTATTGGCTCATCCCGCCGTCGATCCAGACAAACAGAACCTGCTTATTGCTGGCTGCCAGTTCGTTCGCGACTGCAGGACTGACCAAACCTTCCAGGCCGCTCATCGCAAGAGCACCGGAGGCCGCCGACGCCCCCAGCCACTGACGACGTGAGATCGCATGTTCCCAAGGTTTGCAGAGTGGATTATGCATCGTCGACACCGCTCCTGTAATCCTACTGACTTCGCCCCACCCGCAGTTGATCTCGCACTTCCATCAGAGCAAATCCTAACAGGTTGAGTCCCTGCCACTGATCGGGATTCGAAGCCTCGGGCACATCGGCACTCACACCGATACCCCAGATCGAATCCAATGGGCTCGCTTCGACCAGAACTCGTTGTCCGGTGCAAATCAGGAAATGACCAAGCTCACTTCGTTGACCAAATTTCAGCAGATTGGCTTCGACCACGATCTCCCATCGACGCTGCAGCCAGATCGTATCGTCAAAGTTCTTCACACCCCGTCCCAGCGCTTTCGCTTTACCCGGATCCTCGGCCAGCAGGATCTCGTCGCGAGTCGCAAGACCCCCAAACAACTCAGCTTTCCGCGCCATCATGAAATGCTCGGCCGTCAGATAGCGATGCCCGTCATGTACGAACTCGGATTCGTACCACTGGCTTAGGCAGTTCTTGGTGACCGCGCCATTCGGCGCACGCCGATGACTCCAGAAATGGAGATACTCGACGGTCTCACCACGACCCAGCGCGGCCAGTAATTGTTCTCGATCCCTCACGCAGGGCTCCATCAACACGAACCGGGGCTCGACGCGTTTTTGAAAGGTTCTGATCGACAACCTTCGGAAATACTGCAGGAGTCGGCACCACAGTGTGACCCCGATCGGCGGTGGCGGCAAGACATTCTCTTCGCAACATCGCCGATTCGTTTGTTGTCGAGCAGATCGGATGCCATACTTTGCGAACGGTGCCTGCCACCAATTGATCTCTCATATCGAACCTGCTGGCTCGACTTTCTGCATCGACACGTTGCTCATCGAAGTCCTTCTGCGAGACCTCAACATGATCCATCGCCCCTTCGTCTGTTTG
>DASYEA010001115.1:0-5263 GCA_036499265.1 Schlesneria sp.
TTTTGGCCTTCAAATCAAAGACAAACGGCAAAACACCCTGTAAACTCATCTTCGACCTCCTTGTTGTGTGTAAGTGTCTTGTTCGTAAACACTTCTACGCACTCGGAGGTCATTTCATTGGCCATTCATGAATAATCCGGGCTAAAGTCGGGTGCCACGGTTTTGGAGTCTTCGACAAGGCCGTGTCCCTCGACTAGAAACACGGCGTCAGCGAAGACTCCCAGCCGGTCGCATACGCAACGGTTGACGGACCAAGACACATCGTCATCGCCCCACCAAACGACAGTACCTCGGTCACGAAATTCGCAACCGAGGTACTGCAGGTCTGTCGCAAGACTTTCACGTCGCGATCATGGGATCACGTAAATAAATCCGACCACGGCTGCTGCTTCGACAAGGGCTGCCTTGGCACTCCATGGGAACGGATAGTGCAGTTTTGGTACTACGTCGCCCGGTCGGTACCAACCCAATGGCGAATGCAATTCCCATGGCGGGACGATGGCCATCTGATACGGCAACATCACCAGTTGACCACTCATTCGGGCCGACGAGATAATCGGCTGAATCAAGTGATGGTGAGTGTGCCCATATCGTTCCAGAGCGGGATCTTCGAAGTAGAGCGGATAGTACAGGGTGTGCGGCGGAGTCCAGCACATGCCCAGATCAGGGAAGTTGCGAGGGACGTAGGCGTCACCACCGAAGCGGACGTTGAACTCGCGAGCCTTCTCGGCAGCGTACTGCTTGATCTCGGTATCGCGGTCAAAGTCATTTTGCGGATTGATGTCGCTGATGCGTCGCACTTGCGTCGTCTTGCGTGGGGGACCACCCTGGATCTGACCCTGGCCAATTGGTCGGGCGTTGGGACGCGGAGCACCGACAGGATCCATCGGAGTCTGGATCTGCATCTTTTCCTGAGTTTTCTGATCGAGTTGGCTTACGCTTTGTGCGGGCACTGATCGTTCGACAGTCGCCGGATTCTCGAAGGGATTGAAACTCTCTTCGTAGGGTTGTGCCGAGGGCTCGGCGTCAGACAAGGGAAGGGCGCGTTCCGGCGCTTGTTCTTCCCTGGCAAAAGTGGCTTCGACTTCAGTGGACAATGGCTCGGCGGCAGTCGAGACCGGAGTCGCTTTGACAGCGGCTCCCTTTCCGTCCGATTGCTCCAGTTGCGTTGAACGAGTCGACGAACTGGGGGTG
The DNA here is from genome assembly GCA_036499265.1 of Schlesneria sp. Taxonomy (GTDB): domain Bacteria; phylum Planctomycetota; class Planctomycetia; order Planctomycetales; family Planctomycetaceae; genus Schlesneria. The sequence goes on from DASYEA010001115.1 coordinate 1,195, forward strand.
ACTTCGTACTGCCCTTTCAGTTTCTTCCACCGCGCCGCGGCGGGCTGCGATGCAGACGAATTGCGCGTTCTCAGGCCCGGCTGATCGGCCGAAGCCAGGGGAGCCAGGTTCCACAGAACCGAAGCTCCCAGCACGGCAAGTTTAAGGCGACTCCATCGGCGCGTGTTCGGCCGAGTAGTTTGGCGATTCTTCGACAATGGTAATGTCATGCGGATGGCTCTCCCTGACCGTGGCCGGTGAGACCTGTATGAATCGAGCTTCCGTGCGCAATTCGGCGATCGTACGAACGCCACAGTATCCCATGCCGGCCCGCAGGCCTCCTATCAATTGATACAACAACACCGGCAATGAGCCCTTGTAGGCCACCCGTCCTTCGACTCCTTCAGGAACCAGTTTGGATGGTCCCTTGCCGTCGTCGTTGGACGATTGTCGGTATCGTTCACTGCTTCCTTTGACCATCGCGCCCAGTGAACCCATGCCGCGATAGCGTTTAAATCGCCTTCCCTGAAACAGCACGACTTCGCCGGGACTTTCATCGAGCCCTGCTAGCAGGCCCCCCAGCATCACGCAATGGGCTCCGGCTGCCAGGGCTTTTGTAATGTCCCCGCTATATCGAATACCCCCGTCCGCAATGATAGGAATGTCGGTTCCGGCTGTGGCTTTGACGGCATTGGCAATTGCCGTTAGCTGAGGGACCCCAATCCCGGCGATGATTCGCGTGGTGCAAATCGAACCCGGACCAATCCCAACCTTTACCGCATCCGCCCCCGCGCGGACCAGGTCTCGTGCTCCTTCCGTCGTTGCCACGTTTCCCGCGACAACATCAATTGTCCATCGTCGCTTCAGTTCCTTGACCGTTTCGATCACGTTCTTGGAATGTCCGTGGGCACTGTCCACGCACAGAACGTCAACTCCCTTTTCAATCAGCAGAGCGGCCCGCTCGTAATCGCCAACTCCGATCGCGGCACCAACTCGTAATCGACCGCGTGTGTCTTTGGCTGCTCTTGGATATCGGAGATTCTTGTCGATATCCTTGATCGTGATTAACCCCTTCAACTGGTAGTTTTCATCGACCAGTAGCAGCTTCTCCACCTTGTTTATCAAGAGTAACCGCTGCGCCTGCTCCAGCGTGGTGTCTTCATTCGCAGTCACCAGATTCACTTTTGTCATCACTTCCGATACGGGGGTATCGGTGGACGGCAGAAACCGCAGGTCGCGGCGAGTCAGGATGCCCAACAGCTTGCCATCGCGGGTGACAGGCACGCCGCCGATGTTCTTTTCCTCCATGATATCCCGAGCCTGAGCCGCAGTTGCTTCGGGCGGCAGCGTCACAGGATCTACAATCACGCCGTGCTCGGCACGTTTTACCCGCTCCACCTGAAGCGCCTGAGCGTCAGGGAGCATGTTCTTATGAATGATGCCGATGCCCCCCTCTTGGGCCATCGCCACCGCCATCTCACTTTCCGTAACAGTATCCATCGGGCTGGAGAGAATCGGCATACTTAGCCGGATGTTCCGCGTCAGTTGAGTCGAGACATCGGTATCGGCCGGCACGAGTTCGCTATAGCCGGGTTCCAGCAGCACGTCGTCAAACGTGACTCCCTTGTAAGCAATTCGATCTTCCATGGCAGGCTCCTGATCAGTAGTCAGGGATGCATCACGCATCCCGATTCGGTTCGTTGGTTGTTGATTCCGGTATTTGACTGACAAGCGCCCGCTGCAATCGGTTCGAAAGTGCGACTAATTGCTCGACTTCCAATTCCTCGGCCCGCGCCGCGGCGGGCAATTGCAACTCGGCCAAAATGGTGTCGATGACCGGCTTGGCCAGACGCCCCTTATAGTTCTGAGCCAGCACCCCACGCAGCAGCTTCCGCCGTTGCGTGAACAGGTCTCGCAAAAAGATTTGCATCGCGTGTCGGTCGACGATTTTGGTTCGCATATCGGGATCGGGATCGATCCGCACGATCGCCGAATCCACTTCCGGCCGCGGCCAGAAGACCGACGGCCCCAACTTGTGAATAATCTTGATGCGACATTGAGCCTGCATAAAAACCGACAACGCGCTGTAATCGGACGTATGCGGTCGAGCACACAATCGCTGAGCCAACTCGTACTGAATCGTGACGACCATCCGGTCCAGCGGATAATCCAACGCCAGCAGATTGGCGATGATCGGCGTGCCGACGTGATAGGGCAGATTCGCCACTAACTTCAGGCGTCGCCCCGGTTCCGCAGCAAGCTCTCGATCGACTTCCGTGATAATCAACGGATTCAGCTGATGCTTGCTCTTCAGAGCATCGCAATTCAGCAATGTGACGTCGGGCAAGCGAGAAACCGCTTCGCCCGCCAGCCGACACATATTCGGATCATATTCGACTGATACGACGGCCCCGGCTTCGGCAGCGAGAAAAGTCGTCAGTCCGCCGGTTCCCGCACCGATCTCCAGCACGACATCATCCGCACTCAGATCTGCTTCTGCGACAATACTTTCCAGCAGATTCAGATCGATGAGAAAGTTCTGTCCCAGATCCCCGCGCGGGTGCAACCCTTCCTGCTGAAACAGGGCGATGAGATGGGACCGGGTCTGACGAAGCGGCGAATTCATCCGCAGTAGTATAGCAAGAACCAGACGCCGGTGCCAGAACTTGGACCACGTTCAATTTCCTGTCACCATTCTGACCTTCCCGTAGCCAATCTCGCCAAGAGATCGGGCGAAGCCGATGTGATAGCAGCACGTCCGCCAATTTGATAAAATTCTGTGAATCAGCAAGTACGGCTATCCATCAATCGGCCTGCTGCATCATGACATCGGCAATTGACCGTCCCCGACCACTTGACCTGGCACTTTCTTCGTGGCACAGCCAAGGAATTCGTTTCCACGCGCCAGCGGCCGGTGTCGACATCAAATCTGTTTTCGCTGACTGTGGTTGTTTTGCCAGCGCTGACGTGTTGGACCTTTACCAACATGCGAATGGATTCGAAGACGGAGTATATTGCCTGAATCAATGGTCGCTGTGGTCGATCGAAAAAATACGAGAGGAAAATGAGTTCAATCCATCGCAGGATATTTGGTTTGCCGACTACCTGATCTGCTCGCATTATTTCTGTCTGCGCGCTGAAGATTCCCTAGCATCTTCGGTCCATGTGCAACTCTACGACAACAGCGGATTTCAGAGTCTGAAGGTTGCTGACTCACTCACCCAGTTCTTACAGCTACTTCTTTCGGATCCACAACTCGTTCACGTGTTTCCGCTTGGTTGAGCGACGTGTCTCGGACCAGCGGTCTGATGTAGCCTTCTCGCTTTGCCGAGATATGCCAACCGTGAATCCGCGCTCTCTGAATGAGCGGAATGGAATGGCCGTCACGGCATCGCATTATTCGGCTTTCTTCTCGGCGGAGTGAGAAGCCTACTTGGACGGATCCTGATTGTTCTTCGGTGGTCGGGGCGCTGGTTTGAATTCGCCCTCATGTAGCAACCCACTGCCGCGCTGCAGCAAAGACGCCCCAAAGCGAGCGCGGATCAGATCGGCGGCCTGATCCAGATGGACCTGCTTCTCGCGCTCTTCGTCGGCAAACAGAGTCTGCTGGACCTGATGAGTCCCTTCAAAACCGCTCACCCCCACGCCGAGCAACCGAATACCCTGGTGCGAAGCCGTCAACGATCCTTCCATCAACTCCACTGCAGTCCGCCAGATTTCGTCCGTGATATTCGTCGGCGCGGTCAGAGTTTTCGCGCGTGTGATCGTGTGAAAATCGGCAAACCGTAGCTTCAGTTGCACGGTGAGTCCGCGGCGGTCTTGTCGACGCATCCGCCAACCGACCTGCTCGGCAAGTTCGACCAGCCACGCCCTGAGGACTTCGCGATCTGTGATATCGACAGCAAAAGTCGTTTCGTGCGAAATCGTTTTTGCCTCCCGATCTGCCACCACCCGCCGGTCGTCGACTCCCTGGGCCAGTTGCCAGAGATGTTCTCCCGTCTTTCCGAACTGTTGACGCATCTTTTCCGGGGCGATCTGCCGCACATCGCCGATCGTGCGAATGCCCTGTTGCTCCAGTGCCAACCCCGTG
>DASYEA010001116.1:0-5248 GCA_036499265.1 Schlesneria sp.
TAGCAATGAGAGTGGCGATTTTAGCAATTCCGGGTGTACAGCTTCTCGATGTGGCGGGTCCACTCGACGTGTTTTGCGAAGCAAACAAGCATCTCGGTCCGGAGAATGCATATTCAGTTGAGGTTGTTGCGCTAACTCAGAATCCGGTGGTTGCCCAGAACGGGCTGCGTCTGATCCCCGACCTCTGCATTCGGTCCGCAGTCGAACGATTCGACACTATCCTAGTGGCGGGAAGTCCGTCTGTCAGGGACTATGAAGACAACAAAGAGCTTGTGGCTTGGATCATGGATCACGCAAAACACGTTCGTCGCCTTGGCTCTGTCTGCACTGGCGCATTTCTATTGGCACATGCAGGCCTATTGAATGACAGGTGGGCAACGACCCATTGGAATTCGACGAGTCGTCTTGGAGAGATGTTTCCCCAGATTAAGGTTGATGCCAACCGCATCTATATTAAGGATGGACCCATCTATACCACCGCTGGAGTGACGGCGAGCCTGGATCTCACTCTAGCACTAGTCGAAGAAGACCACGGCCGGGGTATGGCCTTGAGAGTCGCGAAGGAGCTTATCCTGTTCTTGAAGCGACCGGGAGGGCAAGCGCAATTCAGCATGCATTTGGCGGCCCAAATAAGCGATTGCAGCGCCCTCGGCGACCTTCGCGCCTGGATCGTCACCAATTTGTCGAGGGAATTGTCCGTTGACTCCATGGCTAAGCAAATAGATATGAGCACGCGCAATTTTGCTCGCATCTTCAAACGTGAAACTGGCATGACCCCAGGAGAGTATGTCGAGATGGCGCGTATCGAAGAGGCCCGGCGGCTGTTAGAAGACGGCGATACTCATCTCAAGCAAGTGGCCCAAGTCTGTGGATTTGGTGATAGGGGCAGCCTCAGAAGGGCATTCTTGCGGCGTTTCAACATAACACCGGTGGAGTATCGCAACCGCTTTCGACCGGCGAAGCCGATCGGATCTTAATGTAACTGCGGACGAGTGCGGTCTCGCGACTGGTTGTTCGGGGTGTGAACATTCGCCTGCCCCAAGAGTTGTGCTATCTGCTGGTGTCCGCTGCGGTGTAGCGCGCCAACTCGCGTTTTCGATTGTGAATCACTGTTGTAGGCGGTGCGACTTGGCGTCCTCTCCCTGAAGGTAGAGGCAGGAACGCAATTGCGTGGTCTGACAAGCTAGGGCAGCTGGCCGCCTTTGGAACCGAATCCTTGAGAGGGCGGTCGTACTATGTGGATTGTGAAAATCGCTTTGGAGAAGCCCTGCACGTTTGTAGTGATGGGCATTTTGATAGCGCTTCTTGGCGTGGTGACGATAGCTCGCATGCCGATGGATATATTTCCCGAAATTCAAATTCCAGTTGTCGCCATAATCTGGAACTACACCGGGATGTCCGCAGATGAAATGGAAACACGTGTCGTCGGGAATTATGAGCGTTTGTTGCTCTCCACGGTCAATGACATCGAGCATATGGAGAGCCAGTCCATGACTGGCGTCAGCGTGGTGAAGGTGTTCCTGCAGGAGGGAGCCAATATCGAAGGGGCCATCGCTCAGGTCGTGGCGACATCGCAGCAGGCGATGCGGCAAATGCCTCCAGGTATGTTTCCGCCTTTGGTATTGCGTTACAACGCGGCTAATGTCCCTATCGTTCAAATATCGCTCAGCAGCGACACTCTGAACGAGCAACAACTCTTTGATAATGCCTCCAACGGAGTCCGCCCCAGCATGGCGACGGTGCGAGGAGCACAGCTCCCGTATCCATACGGAGGGACCGTTCGGCAGGTAATGATCGATATCGATCCGGACAAGCTCTATTCATGGCATTTGTCAGCGGCTGATGTGTCGGCAGCGGTCTCGGCGCAGAATCTGGTGGTACCTTCCGGAACGGCCAAGATCGGGGCACAGGAATACAACGTCCGTTTGAACACCAGTCCAGATATTGTTGCGGAGCTTGAGAAATTACCAATCAAGACTATCGGTAAACGCACCATTTTTATGCGTGATGTTGCGCAGGTACGCGATGGATACGCACCGCAGACCAGCATCATTCGAGTGGATGGGAATCGCGGGGTGTTGCAACCGGTGCTGAAGTCCGGAGCATCTACCCTGGAAATTGTTAACGGCGTCAAGAAGCGATTGCCAGCGATCATGTCCACGCTTCCGGAATCGCTTCGTTCGACTCTGTTGTCGGATCAATCTATTTTCGTGAGTGGAGCGATTCATAGCGTACTCACGGAGGGAGCAATTGCTGCTGGTCTGACCGGCCTCATGATCTTGCTGTTTCTGGGGTCTTGGCGAAGCACACTCATTGTGGTGATATCAATTCCCCTGTCGATATTGGTGTCGATCGTGATACTGGCATTTCTAGGACACACCTTGAACGTGATGACGCTGGGTGGCTTGGCTCTGGCAGTGGGCATTCTCGTGGATGACGCGACTGTCGAGATCGAAAACATTCACCGGAACCTGCATCTCGGTAAATCGCTGGTACCGGCGATTCTGGAGGGGGCTCAACAGATCGCGGCGCCGGCTTTTGTGGCAACGCTGTGCATTTGCATCGTTTTTGTGCCCGTCGTGTTCATTACGGGGGCGGCCCGATCGCTATTCGTCCCGATGGCGATGGCTGTGGTCTTCGCAATGCTGACGAGCTACTTCCTCAGTCGAACGCTGGTCCCCACATTGACTCAGTACCTGCTTGCCGGTGAGATCGAGATGTACAAAAGTCACGGCGAAGGGTCCGCGCCAGCCAAGATGGGCCCGATCTGGCGGACCCACCACGCTTTCAATCACTATTTCGACCGGCTGCGAGATATTTATGGAATCTGTCTAGCGGCTGCCTTGGAGCATAGATGGGCTGTCACGGCAGCGTTCTCGACTCTCGTCGCCTGCAGTTGCGCCTTGGTGCCAATGCTCGGCCGCGACTTCTTTCCCAGTGTCGACTCGGGTCAGATTAGGCTGCATGTCCGCGCGCCCGCGGGTACCCGCATTGAAGAAACAGAACGTTGGTTCGGCCGAATCGCGAATCATGTTCGGGAGATCATTCCCGAACATGAAATGAAGACGATAATCGATAATATCGGGATTCCGAACAGCGGGATTAATCTTGCACTCAGTGACGGGGCGCTGATGTCGGCTGCCGAGGGTGAAATGCTCATCACACTTCACGAACACCATGCGCCTACGGCTGAATATGTTGCAAAAATCAGAGCGGAGTTGAATGAGCACTTCCCTGATCTCACTTTCTACTTCCAACCCCCCGATATCGTGACCCAGGTGTTGAATTTTGGGTTGGCAGCGCCAGTCGATATTCAGATCTCTGGGCCCAGAAGAAACTACGAGAAGAATTATGAGTTAGCAAAGCAGATCTGTGATCGCATGGCAGCAGTTCCTGGCGTCGTCGACGCTCACTTGCAGCAGGTCATTCGCACGCCTGAGCTGGGTGTCCAGGCAGATCGAACTCTACTAAGCCAACTGGGAATTACCGAACGCGACATCTCGAATGACCTGCTGATTTCACTGAGCTCAAGTGGGCAAGGCACTCCTAATTTCTGGCTTGATGTAAAGTCGGGTGTGCAATATCTGGTTGCCGTGCAGACCCCGCAATTCAAAATCGACTCTATTGATGCACTCTACAACACCCCGGTCACCAGAAGCGGCGAGGGACCTCGTTCGCAACTGCTAGGCAACGTGGCGGCGGTTCACTATGGCTTCGGCCCGACAAACGTTACCCACTACAACATCGCTCAAACATTCGACGTCCTGGCGGGCGTGCAGGGGACAGATTTGGGGCGTGTTTCGACTGAAATTGACAAGATCCTTCGCGAACTCAGTCCGACGCTACCCCGCGGCACAACGATCACGGTACGAGGTCAGATCCAAAGTATGAACACGTCGTTCCGAGGGTTGAGTTATGGACTGATTTTTTCCGTCGCGCTGGTCTACCTGCTGATGGTTGTCAATTTTCAATCATGGCTGGATCCATTCATCATTTTGATGGCGTTGCCGGGAGCGATGTCCGGCATCCTGTGGATGTTGTTCTTGAGCCACACCACGATCAGTGTTCCAGCGTTGATGGGATCGATCATGTGTATTGGAGTGGCGACCGCGAATTCAATCTTGATGGTGACTTTTGCCAGAGAGCAGCAGCTGGCCGGGAAAAGTGCCAAAGATGCCGCGTGGTTGGCCGGGATAACTCGATTGCGCCCAGTGATTATGACAGCTCTGGCAATGATCTTGGGGATGTTGCCTATGTCGTTGGGGATAGGCGAGGGTGGTGAACAGAACGCTCCTTTAGGGCGGGCCGTCATTGGTGGATTGACTCTGGCGACTTTTGCCACCCTCTTTTTTGTGCCCGTTGTCTACAGCGTACTCAGGCGAAATGTGAAGCAGAGCATGGTTGCCTCCGGGTTAGCCGATTAGTTGAGGAACATTGAATGACCGCAGGTCGAGACATAGAGCAAGCAAGTTCTAATCATGTTGCGCAGAATGGTGATCGTTTCCAGGCCCTCGGCGATGCATCGCAAGCCAATCATCACGATCCCGAGCCACAGCGACCACAAATTCGTTTGTCTGCCACGACGATCAGCATAATTGCCGTACTTGCATTAGCCGGTGGATGCGCGATGTTTCTCTCTGGCTGGGTATCGCGCAAACATCAGTCGCATGCGCTTGAAATGGAATCGCAGCGTATTAGGGAGGCACTGCCTAAGGTTCGTGTGCTCAAGCCGCGACCGACGCCAGCGATCGCGACGGTGACGTTGCCTGGCGATGTGCAGGCGATGGAGGAAATTATGATTTTTCCCCGGACAACAGGCTACGTCAAACGGTGGTTGGTTGATATCGGCGACGAAGTCAAACAGGGGGAGTTACTGATGGAGATCGATATCCCCGAAGTGAGAGCGCAGCTGCAGCAGGCTGAAGCGGCACTTGCCGAGTCGATGGCGAGCCTGGTGCGGGCTCGAGCGAACGAGAATCTGGCTCGGTTGACTACTGAACGATTCCGTGAACTGGTTGGCAAAAAAGCGGTTTCACAACAGCAACTTGATGACTCTGAGAATAGCTTGGCTGTCGCTCAGGCGGGTATACAGTTGGACGAAGCGACGATTGAAGTCAACAAGGCAAATGTTCAGCATATTCGGGAACTGCTGTCGTTCTCCCAAATATACTCACCATTCTTAGGTACTGTGACAGCTCGCAACGTCGACACAGGAAAGCTGGTGACCGCAGGGAACGCAGAGGGGCAG
>DASYEA010001117.1:0-3513 GCA_036499265.1 Schlesneria sp.
TTGCCTCTGCGATCGAAAACCTGATGTGGCCAATTGCCACACCCTCTATTCTATCGTCACTGTGAGGCCAATTACCACACAAAATGAAGGAGCCCTCCTTTGCCACAGCTCATCGAATACGAACAAAGCACCGGTCTGGTGCGTGAGGTCTATGACGACATCCGTGCCACTCGCAAGACCGACGACATCAACAATTTCTGGAAGGTCATCGCCAATCACCCGCCGACTTTGCAGCGGACTTGGTCGACGCTGAAAGATGTGATGGGCGGCCCGGGGGAACTGGACCCGCTGGTCCGGGAACTGATTTATGTGGCTGTCAGCGTGAGCAATGGCTGCGAGTATTGCATCGCGTCACACAAGGCGGCCGCTGCCACCAAGGGGATGTCCGATGCGATGTTCGGTGAACTGATGAGCATCGTCGGCGTTGCCAACATGACCAATCGCCTTGCCAATGGCTTTCAGGTGCCCGTCGATGAGAAGTTCAAAGCGGCGAAGCCCGGCTGACAAACGTGGCGGTTGCGCGGGTCAGGATTCTGGTCTGCCCTTAAGTAGCCTTCTCGCTCCGCGAGAAGTAAGCCGATTAACGCGACGCCATAATCGCTATCTAGCTCCGATCCAGCAGGGCGCGCGGGTTCGCGGTTGGCCCACTTCTCGCGGAGCGAAAAGACTACTTGCATCACGGCTTCGCTCGCTCGATCTTCGCGGCTTTGCGTTCACGGCTGGCCGCTTCAGCCCACAGTTGATCGGACAGGCGTTCAAAGATCTGAGGGCGGACGTCTTCCAGGCTCAGGTCACCGGGGATGCGCTCGGTGACTTGGATTAAATGGACGCCAAATGCCGAGACAATGGGCTCGCTGATGTCATTCACTTTCAGAGCAAAGGCGGCTTTGGTCACCGGCGTTGGCAATTTGCCGCGAGGCCCAAACAGGCCGACATCACCCCCCTGTTCCTTTGATGGCGACTCGGAATACATCTTCGCGGCCTCGTCGAACTTGATCTTACCGGCAGTGATTTGCGAGCGCAGTTCTTTCAAACGGGTCGTCTTCGCGGTGACCTCGGCCTCAGTCGGATTGGCGGGAAGCTTGAGGAAGATCTGTCGAGCCCGCAGTTGGGTTCCATCCAAGTCCGCGCGATGCTGTTCGAAGTACTCTTTTGTCTGCGGCAGAGTGATCGTTTGTCGCGTGTAAGCATGCCAGGCTAGTGGCAGTCCCAATTCGGCTTTCATCCGTTCCGGGGTATAGCCCAGCTTGGGGAGCAACACAGCCGGGTCGTCACCATGTTTCTTGATGGCGTCTTCGGCGTATTGAATCTGGTAGGCCAAATCATCGGCCGGGACGACGATCTTGCGTCGGGCTAGAAATTCGCGGATCAACTGACGATCGATCAGGTCGTCGATCAGTTGCGGTTCTCGCGCCGCGCGATCATTCGGCTTGATCTGTCTCGTGGCCGCAATGAACTCAACGTCACCCGCCGTGATCGCCGTGCCGTTGACTTTGACGACGACTTTCGCCGCATCTTCAGTCTGCAGCAACGACACGATCGACAACACCAGCCAGACACCGTTCATGACAACTCCGTTCCAGGTGAATACGCGACAGGAGCAGTAGTATAGTCGCAACCGCAGCGAATGCGGAATGTCACGGCCCCCGATTGGTGGGCCGTCGCCTTTCTCACATTACAGGGTAGTGTGGCACGCCATGAGTCTTCGAAGGGCGTGGGATTTCGGCTTCATTCAAAACCCCGCCCTTCGCAGGGCCTCAGAGCGTGCCACCCAAATTGAAAAAGCGATCGTCCTCACCTCGATTGGCCAGCACGAGACCACGATGAGCTTGTTTGATCGACTTCGCACGGACACAATGCGTCGCCTCGTCGATTCTCGACTCTGACAGGAACATCTCATGATTCGTGGCCCGATCGCATTGATGACGATGGCTGCATTTGTGGTCACCTGGACTGATCGCATCACGGCGGCGGAACCGGTGCGGCTGGGAATCCTGGGAATCGATAACTTCGGTTCGGTGGCCTACACCGAATTTCTCAATCGCCCCCATGCGGAAGGTGTCTTCGAAGGCGTTCAGGTCGTTGCCGCATATCCGATTGGCAGCGACGATTATCCCGAGAGCGATAAGCTGGTCGAGCAATGGAAAAAGCAGTTGCTCGAAATGTACCGGAACCCCAAAGATCCTAAAGACGAAGTTCCGCCAATCGAAATGGTGAACTCAGTAGACGAACTGCTCAAACGCTGCGACGGCGTGATGATCTTCAGCATGGATGGTCGTCTGCATCTGAAGCAGGCGACCGACGTCCTGAAAGCAGGCAAGCGGCTCTTCATCAGCCGGCCTGCCGCCTCTTCTGTCGAAGATGCGGTCGCCATCTACAAGCTGGCCGCAGAGACCAAGACACCTTGCTGGAGCAGTTCGCAGCATCGTTTCAGCACGGGATTCAGTGGGATGCGCAATCATCCCGAAGTCGGTCGAGTCATCGGGTGCGATGTCTATGGCGGTTGGGCCGTGAACGCTCCCGCCGCAGATCAATTCACCCGGCCATTGCACAGCATTGAGACGCTGTTCACAATCATGGGGCCGGGCGTCGCCTCGGTCACTTGTCAATCGAGCCCGACCGCCGAATCGATCACGGCTGTCTGGAAAGATGGCCGTATCGGCACGTATCGCGGGATCAAAGAAGGAGCAGTCAAGTACAGCGCTACGGTGTTTGGCGACAAAGGAGTTTCGACCGCAGGGATCTATGGTCACGGCGTGCCGGTCAACGGCATCGTGCCGACCACCGATAAGTACGTCGGCTATGAAGGCCTGGCGACCGAGATCGCCAAGTTCTTCAACGGTGGCCCCGCCCCAGTCGCTCCGGCCGAGACTCTGGAGATTTTCGCACTGCTGCAAGCTGCCGAAGACAGCAAAGCACAGAACGGGGCCGCGGTCAAATTGCAAAACCTCGCTGATAGGCTGGGTGAGTAAAGGCAGCCGTCGCTTCGAAAACTGCTTTTGGGAGGGCGAGGCCCCTGCCGAGCCGCGCTTGTTGATGGACTCACAATAGGAGCCTCGCTCTCCCAAGGGAAAGCACCTCTGAGCAACCGATTGCGTTCAACTCAATCCGAGTTGCGCGCGGATGTCGGCCTGGATCTCGTCTGCCGACTTCCGGCCGTCGGTTTGAATGACCAACTCCTTGCGACCGAACAATTCCAGGATCGGCTCGGTCTTGGTGCGGTAGTCCTGCAGGCGCTGCCGCAGACCTTCTTCGTTGTCGTCGATTCTCAGGACCAGTTTACCACCGCAGACATCGCATGTGTCTTCCTGGGCAGGGCGGTGGTAGATCAAGTTGTAATCGAGGCCGCATTGACTGCAGAGTCGTCGGGCGAGCACGCGTTCGAACACGACTCCGTCGGGAACGTCGATATGGATCACGGCGTCGATGTCGTAGCTTTCCAGAAAGAACTCGGCCTGAGTCTTGGTGCGCGGGAACCCGTCCAGAATAAAGCCGAAGTTCCAATCGTGTTGA
>DASYEA010001118.1:0-3127 GCA_036499265.1 Schlesneria sp.
GAAAGCTGATCGTGATCGTCGTCTCGGACGAATCCGGCGACGATGGTGAACATGTGGAAGAGGCGATTCAACGCTGTAAATCGGCGGATGCTCCCGTGTATATCATGGGTCGCTATTCCGTATTTGGATATCCCTACGCTCGACTGAAATGGGTTGATCCCAAGTATGGATTGACGCACTGGCTGCAGATCAATCGCGGTCCAGAAACAGCGTTCCCTGAATGTCTGCAGTTCGACGGCCTGCACGGTCGCTGGGATGTGTTCTCAAGCGGCGTTGGTCCTTATGAGCAGGTGCGCATCGCCAAGCAGACGGGCGGCATCTTTTTCATGCTGCCGGGGAAGGAAGACAATCTGGCTGGCGCAGGATCACTGGAAGCGCGCAAGTTTGAAATGCTGGACATGAAAGAGTACATGCCGGACATTAGTTCTCGTATGGAGTATGTGAAAGAGCGTGATGCCAGCAAGTTCCGCGACGCCCAGTGGCGTGTGATTGCCACGTTGAATCCGCACAAGGACGAGGAACTGAACATGCAGGAGCATCGTTACAGCCTGGATCCAAGTGAGTTCTCGAAGCAGGGCGATAGAACCTTTAAGCGAGCTGTGCGGGCGATGGGGATGCTGAACGAAGCGGTTCAACTACTGGATTCCGTCAAGAAGCTGCGAGACAAAGAGTCCGAGGAACGATGGCGAGCCAACTACGATCTGATGCACGCCCAGTGTCTGGCCTATCGCGTTCGCCTGTTCCAGTTGTTGCTGTCGCTGGACGCTCATCAGAAGAACAAGCCTATTCCGAAGGATGCCAAGAACAATTATTGGGACATCCGCCGTGTGCAGGAAATGCTTGAGCCCGATAAGGAACAGGTTAGGCAGACGAAGGTCGATATGGCCGAGCTCAAGAAACAGAATGAAGTCGCGAAAACCGAATTTAAGGACGTGATCGTCAGGCACCCGGGCACGCCATGGGCTCGTCGAGCCCAATGGGAGTTGACGAGTGGATTTGGGATGAAGTTCGGCGAAGCCTATTGGGATCCACGCTACGATAAACTCGACATCAAGGCACCGAAGCAGTGATGCTTGTCAGTCGACCTTGCCGAACATCCGCGGACGACCGCTCATGATTTCTAATATCGAAAAGCGACGAAAGAAGCAGTTGGTGGCGGCTGAGGGGTTTTTATCGCTCGGCATGCCTGACCATGCCTTGGATGCCTTGAAGCAGGTTTCCGATTTCGGATCGGCCGAGTTCTATTGTCACTTGCTGCGTGGCGATGCCTGGCGAGCGAAGCTCGACTACGACCAGGCGCTCGATAGTTTTCTGCAAGCTCACGAACTGAAGCCGGAAAGCCTGGATGCTTTGATGGGCATGGCCTGGAGTTACAAGCGAACCGATCGCGTTGCCCAGTCGGTCGAGTGCATGCGGACCGCCTACCGGGATCACGCGACACAATCGATCGTGTTGTACAACATGGCCTGCTATCTGGCACTTGATGGAAATCGCGAACAGGCGCTGTCGTGGCTGGGTCGGGCTTTGCGAATGGACAAAACCCTGTGCAAGCTGGTTCCCGCCGAGACGGACTTTGAATCGCTGAAGCACGATCCCGACTTCCAGCACCTGTTGGAATTGATGACGGAAGAGTAAGCTGGTCCGCGATTCCGGGAGCGATCAAAAATCCCGGATCACAATTGCGTCGATCTACATGAGCGTGCGAGATTCTGCTGGCGAGAAACATAAGTTTGGGTGCCACTGGCGACGGCTTTGCGTCGCCAGTGTCTTGCCGATGTGTCAAAGAGTAAACAATGCGTGGTGAGGCGGAATGTTGCACACGCTCGTCACCTGATCAAAGCGATTGCAGCGACGTGAAGACACTGGTGGCCCAGAGCGGCCACCAGTGGCACCCAACCTGAAATCCAAAGCGAGCAGAATCGCACGGTCATCTAGTAGGCCGTCGCGTCATCCGCGGGAGAGGTCCGCATGGCAGAGATTATGCAGTTCGGGTCGTTCTGCCTGCTGGCCCAGCATGGGCGGTATGGCGGAAATCCGTGGCTATTGCATGCGCTGGAGGGGGGCTCCACTCTCTTGGCGCTGGCCTATTCCGCCTTCTGGTTCTGGATGCTGTGGCATTGCATGCGGACAGAACCCGATCGGCAATACTGGTTGTGGTTGATGATCTTCGTGCCGGGCCTTGGTGTCATCGTCTATTTTGTCACGCGATATCTTCCCTCGGCAGACTATCGAGCTCCCGCTTTTCTCAAACGCTGGACTCGTGGGCGCGAACTGTCTCGCTTAGAGACGGCCGCTGTTCAGATTGGCAATCCGTACCAGTTCACTCAATGGGGCGATGCACTGCGCGATGCTGGAATGCTGGACGAAGCGGCAAGCGCCTACTCCAAAGCCCTCGCCAAGGAGCCGCAGAATCTGCAGGCGTTGTGGGGTGCGGCTCAGGTCGCCGCGGTTCAGAAACGTCCTGCCGATGTCTGTCAGTTGACGCGGCAGATCCTCGACAAAGATCCGCAGTACAAGTTCGGCGACGTGTCACTGGCGTACGGGAAAGCGAAGTTGGAACTGGGCGAGACGGCCGAGGCGACCAGTCACTTCGAGCAGCATGTCCGGCGTTGGCGACATCCCGAAGCTGTTTATCTGCTGGCTGATCTGCATGCTCAGCAGGGGAACACGCAGGTCGCACGCGAACATCTGCAGGCGCTCTTGCATGACATCAACGGCAGTCCGGCGGCGATTGCTCGGCGCTATGGTCGGTGGAAGAGCAGGGCCCGGCAGTTGCTGCGGAAGCTGTGATCGGGTTGGCTGGTTAGTAAGAGATAGGACTGATGGGACGGATGAGACGTACGGGTCGCGGTGCGAAAGGTCTTGCCGATGTGTCAAAGAGTGAACTATGCGTGGTGACGGGCAAGTTGCAGAGGCTTATCACCCGATCAAAGCGATCGCAGCGACGCGAAGACACTGGTGGCCCAGAGCTGCCATCAGTGGCACCCGAGCTGAAATCCAAAACATCGTAGCTGTAGGTCGTTGCTTCCGTCCGGGCGAGCCCTCATCGTCCGTCATATCCTCGGATGTTTCAGCCGCAAATTTGGCCGGTGTCTGCAGGCGGGTCGGCGAATGATGCAGTTTCGTC
>DASYEA010001119.1:0-5533 GCA_036499265.1 Schlesneria sp.
GTCGCCGCGGTTGTGAATCGTAATTCGAATCAGGATGTCGTCTGCATCGGCTTTCGCGTACTCGACATAAACATCGAAATAGCGATCACCATCGAAGATGCCAGTGTCTGTGAGTTCATATTCCAAATCTCGCCGCGACCGCATTCGGTTTTCATCACGCAGCCCCTGATAAGGAAACGCCGTCTGCGGGTACTTGTACAGAGCTTTGCAGTACGAATGCGTCGGGGTGGCATCGAGATAAAAATAGCACTCCTTCACATCCTCGCCGTGGTTTCCTTCATGTCCGGCAAGGCCATACAGGCGTTCCTTCAATATCGGATCAACGCCATTCCAGAGCGCTACTGCGAAACACAATCGACATTGTCGATCCGTGAAGCCAAGCAGCCCGTCCTCGCCCCAGCGATAGGCTCGCCAGGTCGCATCGTCATGAGTGAAGTGATTCCACACCGCACCGTTGGTGGAATAGTCTTCGCGAACAGTCCCCCACTGACGCTCGGCCAGATACGTCCCCCAGCGTTTCCAATTCGCTGCGGGTTCGCGCCGTGCTTCGGCTCCCAATCGGCGGCCTTCTGCCGTCGTCGGTTGTGACTGATCCAAGGAATCGCTCCACCAATGATTCAAGTCGAATACACGCGCGCCGATTAAGTGATCTCTGCCCGATTCTTGGGCAATCTCACACGAAAAAACTGGTACGCACTCGTGTTACAAGCTGAACGCTGGAATTGCGAATGGCGTTCCGGTTGCGCCAAATGCAATTTGCAGTGGATAAGAAGTTCAACTAAGCCAAAATCGGCCGCACGACATGCGCCTCTTCGACTCCGGTGAGTTTCGCGTCGAGGCCTTGGAATTTGTAGGTGAGTCGATCGTGATCGATACCGAGAAGGTGCAGGATCGTGGCGTGGAAGTCGCGGACAGGGACGGGGTCTTTCACGTTGTTGTAGCCGAACGGACAGGTCTCGCCGTGGACGGTGCCGCCCTTCACGCCGCCACCTGCCATCCACATGCTGAAACACCGTGGATGATGATCTCGGCCATAGTCGGTCGCCGTGAGCTTCCCTTGCGAATAGTTCGTGCGACCAAACTCGCCGCCCCAGATCACCAGAGTATCATCGAGCATCCCGCGTTGCTTGAGATCCGTCAGCAACGCTGCAGCAGGTTGGTCGGTCTCGCGACACTGAGTCCGAATCCCGTTGGGCAAGCCGCCATGTTGATCCCAGCCTTGATGATAGAGCTGAATAAACTTCACTCCCCGTTCGGCGAGCCGCCGCGCCTGCAGGCAATTCGCAGCGAAGGTCCCCGGCTTCTTGGCATCGGGGCCATACAGATCGAAGATATGTTCGGGTTCGGCTGAGTTATCGGTCACTTCGGGCACACTCGACTGCATGCGGAATGCCATCTCGTACTGGGCGATCCGCGTGTTCAATTCGGCATCACCAGTCGCCGCCAGTTCGATTTCGTGCAGTTCATTCAGCCGATCCAACATTAGTCGGCGACTGTCTCGATCAACCCCGGCCGGATTGTTCAGATAGAGGACGGGATCCTTACCCGCGCGAAACTGCACTCCCTGATAGCGACTTGGCAAAAAACCCGTTCCCCACAATCGCGAATAGAGCGGTTGGTCCCCTTTTCCTTTGGTGATCAGGACAACGAACGCGGGGAGGTTTTCGTTGTCGGTTCCCAACCCATAGTTCAGCCACGCACCAATGCTCGGCCGTCCCGAGATCTGGTTGCCCGTCTGCAAAAACGTGATCGCGGGGTCGTGATTGATCGCTTCTGTTTCCATCGACCGGATGATCGCAAGATCATCCGCCATCTTCGCCGTGTGCGGCAACAGTTCGCTGATCCACGCCCCTGCTTTGCCGTGTTGAGCGAACTTGAACATTGATCCCGCGAGTGGCAGCGAAGCTTGGTTGCCCGACATCCCTGTCAGCCGCTGCCCCTGACGTACGGAGTCGGGCAGTTGCTGACCATGACGCTCGTTCAACAGCGGCTTGTAATCTAACGTCTCCAGTTGCGACGGCCCGCCACTCTGGAAGAGATAGATGACTCGCTTAGCTTTGGGGACATGATGCGTGTCCGACAGGGCACCACCAGTGCCGGCCAGCACCGTGCGATCTCGCTGGAGAAGATCAGTCAGAGCGATGCCACCAAATCCCATCCCGATTCGGCCCAGCATGGCGCGACGAGAAAGGCTGCTTGCAGATGTCAAAGCGTTATCAAACATGTGAAACTTTCCGACAGAATCAATTGACAAATATTCTGTTGCGAACTCAGCGTTTGGTGACACACTCGTCAAAGTTCAGCAGCGTTTGCACCAGGACTGTCATCGCGGCGTGGTCGATGACGTCTACCTTCTGATTGCGAGGCGAATCACCAATTGTCAGCAGTTCCGCCGCTTTTGCCGGCGCGGCGGCGAAGTGCGACTTTTGTTCTTCGTAAAGCTTTTTCAACACGGCCATTTCTTTGTCTGACGGCGTGCGACTGGTGAGCAGTCGGAATGCGATCTGTAGTTGAGCATCCACCGAATCGAGGTTCTGCAGGATCAACTTCTCGGCAAGTACGCGTGCCGCCTCAATGAACTGCGGATCATTCAAGAGGACGAGCCCCTGTAGTGGTGTAGCCGTTCGTTCGCGGCGGGCCGTACAGGTTTCGCGGCCGGTGGCGTCGAAAGTCACCATTGTGGGCGGGGGTGAGGTGCGTCGCACAAACGTATAGATGCTGCGACGATACAGTGCTTCGCCCTTGGCCTGATGGTACGACTTACCAGTTCCAGCCTCTTCCCACAGACCGGCAGGCTGGTATGGCATGACACTGGGACCGCCGAGCTTGGGGACCAATAGTCCGCTGACCGCCAACGCATTGTCGCGAATCTGTTCGGCTGATAGGCGGTAACGGGGTCCGCGAGCCAGCCAGAGATCGTCTGGATCGGAATGCGCGACCTGCGGATCTTTCGGTTTCGATGACTGCCGATAGGTAGCCGACAACACGATCTGCTTACAAAGTCGTTTCACGTTCCAGCCACTGTCCATGAAATCGCGAGCGAGCCAGTCGAGCAGTTCAGGATGAGTAGGGGACTGCCCTTGAGCTCCAAAGTCTTCGACAGATGCGACGAGCCCACGACCAAACAGGTAGTTCCAGAATCGGTTCACAGCGACTCGACTGACAAGCGGGTTGCGGCCGTCGGTCATCCATTTCGCGAGACCCAATCGATTGCCCGGCAGGCCAGCGGGCAGTGGGAACACTCCCGCCGGAGTATCCGCCCCGACTTGCTCAGCCGGGCTGTCATAGGCACCTCGCTTCAAGACGAATGTCGGACGTGGCTGGTCCATCTCCTGCATCGTCATAATCTGACGCACCTTCGTCACCAGTTCATTTTCGTCGTTGCGCAGCGTCCACAGTTCTGCCACGGCTGACTGGTAGGCGTCGTCATGTCGACGCAGGTAGTGTTCGAATCGAGCAGCCTGATCGGCGGTTCCTAAAGGTGGTTGCGCAGGATTCGGAGAGACGTACTGGCTTGGCAGAGCGGCAACTTCGAGCGGCGTCAATTCCTGATTGAAGACCAGCAGTTCGTCGACAATGCCCCCTATGAAGCCCACGTCACGGAAGCGGGCACCCAAGGCCAGTTCGACTCCACCGGAATTCGAATCGCCCCATTCCGCGCGGTATTTGATGTCGCGTGTCAGCTTGTCGCGTATCACGTCCAGTTCGACGGCTTGTCCATTCAGGTAGATGTGCAAACCAGCAGCGCGGCTGCTGCCGTCGTATGTGACGGTGATCAGTGTCCACTGACCGATCGGAACGATTCGCGGGCTGCTGACTTGAATCGCGTTGCCCGGCCAGAAATGGATGAGCGACACGACGGGTTCGCCATCGTCGAGGACTAGCGAGATACCGCGAAACGCGGAATCTTCGGCGGCGACGCTTTGATGCAGGATCACTTCGCGCGGCTTGTGGCTGGCGGGATGCACCCACAGTGAAAACGTGAATGGCGAGACGCGGCCAAACTGGCCTGAGCCTTTGCAGGCGAAGCTGTCGTCTCCATCGAATTGGATCGCCTTGCTTTCGGTCACTGCGGGTGCAGCGCTCGCTTCAGACTTCGGTGTCTCAAGAGGAACGGCTCGAGTCACACCAGCAACCAACGCATTGCCTCCGCCCGGCTTGGCATCATCAAAGCTGAATTTGGCAGTTGCGGCGATCGTTTTGGTCGCCGCTTCGCCGATCGTCTGCGGATGACTGACGACTCCATAGTTCGGGCTCGTCACGTCGTAATCGGGCTTCGATGAAGCGTGTTTCGCAAAACGTTCTTTCGCTGCTTCTCGAATCGTGACGAGTTCCGCTTCCTTCAGACGGATCTTGTCCATCAGTTCACGATGCTTAGGTTCCTGATCACCTTCATATAGCAGCAAGGCAGGAGTGGGAGCCGTTTCCGTGAAGTGCGAGTAAAGCCCATGTTCATCGATATTCGAAAAGAAGGCCGAGAACTGATAGAAGTCGCGCTGTGTGATCGGATCGTATTTGTGATCGTGACAACGGGCACATTCGAATGTCAGCCCTAAGAACGCGGTGCCGTTTGTGACGACGCGATCGGCCACGTAGGCGATCCGGAACTCTGCTTCAATGCTGCCCCCTTCGTTGGTCTGACGATGCAGCCGATTAAACGTCGTCGCCAGCCGCTGATCTCTGGTCGGATTGGGAAGTAGGTCGCCTGCCGTTTGCCAGGTGATGAACTGATCATAAGGCAGGTTCTGGTTGAACGCTCGAATCACCCATTCTCGCCAGGGCCAGACGTGCATGTCTCGATCTGCTTGATAACCAAACGTGTCGGCATAGCGAGCGACATCGAGCCATTCATTCGCTATTCGCTCACCGAACGCGGGCGACTCCAACAAACGGTCGACGACGTGTTCGTAAGGTGCAGAAGACTCATCCGCTAGAAATGCATCGAGTTCAGCGATTGTCGGCGGCAATCCTGTCAGATCGAAACTGGCACGACGCAGCCATTTTTCACGAGTCGCCTCGATGGCAGGCTCAAGTTTGAGTTGCAGCAAACGATTAAGCACGAACGCATCAATTGGATTGCAAATCCAATGAGTGGGATCGTCTGGCTTGGGAACGGCGACTTCTTTGGGCACCGGAATGAACGCCCAGTGCAGCTGATATTCAGCTCCCTCGGCTATCCATCGCTTAAGCAACTCTTTCTGTTCAATCGTCAGCGGTTTGTTGTGCTTCGCGGGAGGCATCAGCAGTTCTGCGTCGTCAGCAAAGATTCGCTTCACCAATTCACTGTCAGCGGGATGCCCCGGCTTGATGACATCGGACTCGACCGCCGCATCGCGCTGGTCCAATCTCAGGTCGGCCTTGCGAGCGTTCTTGTCGGGTCCGTGACAGGCAAAGCATCTGTCAGAGAGGATCGGGCGGATATCGCGATTGAAGTTGATCGGCTCGGCCGCGGCTGCGGGACGAATCAGCAGCGTTATGCAGATCAATGCGGCCGACAAACTGATTGGTTTGATTGAAGTTGGCAATATCGAGA
>DASYEA010001120.1:0-4101 GCA_036499265.1 Schlesneria sp.
CGGATTGAAGCGGTCTACCTGAAGGGAAACGATGCGGCGGGATTGCAGGCCTATTATGAAGCCTGGATCGACAAGCATCCCGAGGACCTCGATGCGATCTCTCGCGTGGCCAAGCTATTGATTGGACAGGGGAACGGCAATCAAGCCGAAAGATGGCTGCAACGCGGCCTGAAGGTCGCTCCTTCGAATCTGTCATTGCGTAGGACATCGATCACGCAACTTTTGAATGATCGGCGCTACAACGATGCGATCGCTCAATATGCGGAGCTGGATCGACTGGAGCCGAACAACGTCGACACGATTCGCGAATGGGGACGCACGATCCTGAAGGTCGCTTCTCGGCCGATGACCTCACGTCAACAGGACGCGGCACTCGTGTGGGGAAAGCTGCTGGCCGCCCGCCCAGACGACGCTCACGCCGCACTCCAGGTGGCGGATCTCTTTCGTCACGCCGAAATGACCAATGACGCCATTAAGTTGTTTAGTCGCGCGATCGAACTGGCTCCAGAGGACATCCAATATCGAGAGTATCTTGGCGAGTACCTGTATTCGCTGAAGCGAAAAAGCGCAGCCATGAGCGTCTGGCACAGGATGGGGATGGGACCTCTCGAGTCGGTGCCAAACCTCGCTCGTCTGGCCGAGATCCTGGCGCAACATAATGAACTTGGCGAGGCGATCAAGATCAGCGCCTACGCCTGCAAACTGGATCCGAAAAACCTGGATCTGTTGCTGAAGCATTCGGCTTTGCTATCACGGGCCAAGCAACATGAGGAAGCTCTGCAGCACCTGATCTCTTTTCAGAAGTTAGTCGCCACCGACGAAGAACGTGAACGCTGGTTGCAACGCGAGCTGGCCGAACTGAAGTCGCTCGATCGATTGAGCACGCGGATTCTGGAAGTGATTGCTCAGCAGGAACGGCAACCCCCGTCAGCAGAAAGATGGTGTTGGTTGGCGCGGGCTTACGAGGCGAACGATCAACCTCGGGAAGCTCTCCACGCGATTGGAAAAAGTGTCGAGCTGGATTCGCAGTCGATCCCCATCCTGACGACTGCAGCGAGATTGAATGAGTCTGCCCGAAATTTGCGGGGCGCTGTCGAGATCAACACCAAGCTGGCATCGCTCAATCGTCGGTTTCGAACGCAATACTTACGGCAGATCGCGAATCTCGAAGAGCGACTTGGTCACTCCGAGCAGGCCTTGCAGGCTGGCCGCGATCTGATTGCCGCGGCTCCGGCGAACTCGGAAATCAATGAGTATTTCTCGCAGCTTTGCTTTCGCTTGGGACGCAAGGACGAGGGGATTCAAACGTTGCGACTGGCTCTGCGAAACAATCCCGGCGATGTGCCAGCATTGCTTCGACTCGCAGCCGTATTGGCCGAGCATCAGCAGTCACGAGAAGCCGTCGAATTGTTGTGGAGGGCCTTTGATCGGTCACGCGAACACGCTGATCGCGTTGCGGTCGTCGAGAAATTGGCGACGGTGCTGGAACAGACGAAGCAGCTCGATTCGCTTTACAGTCGGCTGGAACGTGAGAGCCGAGATCCGGCGAAGCATCGCGAGATGACAATCTGCCTGGCCCATGCCTACGAAGCGGCCGGTGATGCGTCCACCGCCAGGAAAAAGCTGGAACCGTTAGTCAGTGACGAAGCCCGCGATACGGAAGTGCTGGCCTACGCCCGAACGCTGGCTCAACAGCAACAAGACTTCGAAATGGCGATCCGGATTCAACGCCAATTGCTGAAGCTGACCGGCAACGAAACCGAGCGAATGCAACTTGTGCAATTGTTGTTGCAAGCGGGAAACAGCGAGGAAGCGATGGAGTTGCTCGTGACCAACGCCGGTGAACAGCAACTGACGGCAGATGCGATCAAGCTGATCGACTCTTTGCATCACCGCGGCTTGACCGCGCAGGCGATTGCCCGAGTCCAGGCGCTACGACAACGGTTCCCCGATCACTGGGAGTTACTGTATCGAGAGGCCATGTTGACGACCTCATCGGAGGAGGCGAGAGAGCGATTCGTCGAATTGCTCAAGCTCAATATCCCGGTGGATACGCTGTCGCTAGGGCGACGAGCGCGGCTATCGCAACTCGCGTCGATCTCATTGCCGATCATTGAACGACTGGCCGTGCTGCCGCGAATAAGATTTGCCTTGCAAGCGCGCAAGCCGCAGTCAGCCGTATTTGTTTCAGGAACGCGTCAGACTCAGGCGCAGCAACTTCAGCAGGCGCAGCAGAATTGGGATCCGATCGACTACGGCGAGGCGCGAATGTATGCGTTGGCTTGGCTCGCCGATACCGTGGGTGGAGGATTCATCGATCAGAAGTTTCCGGAACTGATGGACTTGGTGAGCCGCGAACAATACGTCGATCAATTCGTAGTTCACGCGATACTCACCAATGACAAAAAACCTCGCGATCTGGCCCGGCAATGGATGATGCTTTCGCCGGACGACATCGAAGCCAAGGTTCACTATCTGCAAAATCTGACCGGCCCGCTACAGCCAGCGATCGGATCACCCACCTTGCGAATTCCCACTCAGGTCCTCGCCAATGGCGTGGTGCAGCAGATCCCCGGCTCAGCGCAGCCCCCCAAGAGGCTGTCGAGTCTGGATGCGAAAGAACTCGACGAAGCAGTGGCCCTCTATCGCGAGATTGCCGTGCGTCCAGAACTGGTTCCTTACAATGTCATTCTCTTGGGTGGGCTCGCGGCGGAGTTGACGCTGGCAGATCGCCAACAGGTTGCAGATGAACTGTACGCGAATGCCGCCAGGAACGCTTCGACACGTATTGAAGTCGCCTACCTGCTGTTTCAGCGGCGCGCGACAACCGAAGTCGCCACCATACCGGCGCTGTTAGATCACTTGATCGCGATCGAAGAACATCCGGTCAAATTGAACCCGGCACAGATGGGGCAGTATTCGGCGATCTTGCAGTTCCTGACGCCTGAACGGCTGCCGCTGCTGCTGCAGAATCGCGTGCTGCAATCCAAGGATCCCGATCTGCTGTGGGAGATCTGGAGTCGCTACGTTCGACTCTCAGCACGCCATGCGATGCAACGGCCGATGGCAGTGGGTCCCTGGCAGTTGACCGCGGTAACTCCGACAACGAACGGCAACACGATTTCACGGCCCGCGGCCGCAACTCCCCAAGCCCGCGCCGTAGTCAACGTGAACGCCGCTCGCTTGAACCAGGACATGCCTGCCATTGTCTTCGATAAGAGTGCTGTGCTCATGCTGCATTTGGTGGCTGCCTTATTCCGGCAGACCAATCGTGCGGACGAGTTGACTTCGAAAATCAATCAACAAATCCAGACTGCGACGGAGACCGATGTCGAACGTTTGTACTGGCAGCACACGCTGGCAGACGTGTTGTGGTCACAAAACAAGCACCAGGAATCGCTGGCGATCTTCGCAGAAGCCAGCGAACAATTCCCATTGCGACAAGATCTCCGGTATGGCCTGGCCATGCAGTATGAAGCAGATCTGCAGCGGGTGAAAGCGTTTGACATACTCGAAACGATCACGGTCAATACCACGGAAGAGCGGCGCGAGCTCAACAGGGTCCGATATCGACTGGCAACGGCTGCTGGCGAACCGACAAGGGTCAGGCAAATCCTCGCGCGAATGGCCGATGGAGATTATCCCGATCAACAGTTGTTCAGCTTGGGCATCGAGATGGTGAAGTACGGCCACGCCGACATGGCCGAGGCGATGTTGTTACGGGTGACGAAGGATCGTCGACCGCACATGGCGGAATATCGAGTCTTGATGGACGCTCAATATGCGTTGGGGGCGATGGATCGCGCTTCAGCGACCGCGTTGGTGTTCTTGAAAGACCTTGATCAGTCGCCGATCGGGATGCAACACCCACGCGGCGTGAACGGCAATCTGGTCGAGTATCAGTACGACGCAATGTCGGATCCCGCGGGGCAACGATCACGTTGTTATCAGATCTTGCAGATGGCCGGGAAGTTGGAAGATTTGATCAGCACGGAGGAAGCCCGCGCCGATGAGCTGAAGTCCAAAGCCGACACCCTGGATCGACTGATGGCTTTGCATCATATCGCGGGACACACCAAACGCGTGGAACTGCTGGCGATC
>DASYEA010001121.1:0-3077 GCA_036499265.1 Schlesneria sp.
TACACGTTCCTCGGCATTCGCATCCAATGCGCGCAGTGCCATAAACATCCGTTCGACCAGTGGACGAAAGACGACTTCGATCGCTTCAAAGAATTCTTTTCGCGAGCTCAATACGCAGTAAGTCCCAGCAATCGCAATACCGAGCAGGAAATGTTGCAGCACGCTGGGATTGACGTGAAGAAGGTAAAGGGGAATGAACTCAGCAAAGCCATCCGCGAACGTCTGACGAAGGGCGAAGTGATGCCTTTCAACGAATTGTTCGTTCCGACTCCAAAGCGAAATCCGCAGGCTAAAGCCGCGAAAAACGATAAAGACAAGAAGCGACCTCAGGTTGTCGCAGGTCGAACCGCCAAGATCCTGGGTGGTGACGAAGTTAAGGTCGAAGAGCTAAGCGATCCCCGTGAGGCTCTGATGGACTGGCTCCGAGACGATGCCAACCCCTACTTTGCCAAAGCCATCGTCAATCGAATCTGGTCCGGATACTTCAACGTCGGGATCGTCGAGCCGATCGATGACCTCAGCCTGGCGAATCCCCCCAGCAACGAAGCCCTGCTGGACTACCTTGCGACCGAATTCCGAAGCCACAACTACGACATGAAGTGGCTGCACCGAACGATTGCCAACAGCCGCACCTATCAACTGAGCTGGCACACTAACAGTACCAACGAATTTGACGAACGAAACTTTGCAAGAGCCGTCCCGCACCGATTGCCTGCTGAAGTCGCCTTCGATGCCTTGCAACTGGCGACAATGAACGATGCCGACGCCGCAAGCTGGAAGACATCGCTTTCGGGCCGCTCCATCGGCCATACGATTGTCGATTCTCGGGCCGGTGCCCGCGGCAAGCAGAGCTATGCCTTAGCGATCTTTGGTCGCTCCATCCGCGACTCAAACTGCGAATGCGATCGCTCGTCGGAAGCCAGCCTGTTGCAGACGGTTTACCTCCAGAACGACAGCGAAGTCCTGGGGATGATCGGCGGCAAGGGACGCTGGGTCGAGCAGGTCCTGAAGGACGGCAAGTCTGTCCCGCCTGAACGAGCTCAAAAGGAACAGAAAGCCCGCCAGGCAAAACGACTCGCTGAAGTGGACGTGGCGAAGCTGAAGCAACGACTTCAGAACGCTGAGAAACGTGAGAAGCCAGAGATGGTGGATGCGATCAAAGCGGAACTCGCGGAACGAGAACGTAAGCTGGCTGCCGAGAATCAGAGTGCTCCACCAGTCTTGCCCCCTTCCGATTTCGATCTGCCGGCGATCATCAAGCAAGCCTATCTAAGAACTCTCAGTCGCTACCCGACAGATGTCGAATTGGCACGAGCCAGCCGCTACTACGAAGAGACGACCGACGCAGGCCGCGGCACACGCGACTTGCTGTGGGCTCTCGTCAACACCAAAGAGTTTGTCGTCAATCACTAACCCAATCACGCTCCGCAAAACACTCATTTTCTTGCCAAGGATCAATCATGGCTGTTCATCGTACATGCGACGGAATCCAGCGACGCGACTTCTTGCGAGTCGGAGCACTCGGTGCATCGGCACTGACCCTCTCGAACTATCTGCGGTTCGCCGCGGCCGACGAAGTCAAAAACGCGAAGGCTCAGGCCGCAATCTTCATCAACCTGGGTGGTGGTCCATCGCACATGGACACCTTCGATCTGAAGCCGAATGCCCCCAGCGAATTCCGCGGGGAATTCAATCCGATTCAGACGAATGTCTCCGGGATCGAGATCAGCGAACACTTGCCCAAGCTGGCTCAGCAGATGGACAAGTTCGCCATCCTGCGTGGGGTCTCTCACTCGCTGGCGGCCCATGAATTGGGTTCGCTCTACGTCAACACAGGCAACCGCCCCATCCCCTCGATTGAATTCCCCAGCTACGGCTCGGTCGTGTCGAAGGAACTGGGTGGCCCTCCAGACTTGCCTCCTTACGTCGCCATGGGGACCGGCTACCAAAAGGCAGGTTATCTGGGTGTTCGATACGCGCCTCTGACCGCTGCGACCGCTCCGAAGGCGGGTCAACCGTACAGTGTTCGTGGTGTGTCACTGCAGAACGGCCTGACGGTTTCCAATGTCGAAGAGCGTCAAAACCTGCTCCGCGACCTCGACTCCACGTTTAAGGGAGCGGAAAAGAACAGCCAGCTCCTCGACGGCCTGGATCGATTCGGGCAGCAGGCGTTTTCGATGATCACGTCGACTCGATCGCGCGAAGCTTTCGATATCAGCAAAGAAACGCCCTCGTTTTCCGAACAATACGGGCAAACCAGCTTCGGCCTGAACTGCCTGGTCGCCACGCGATTGATCGAATCCGGCGTCCGCTTCGTCACCTTGAACTATGGCGGCTGGGATACTCACCAGGACAACTGGGTCCGCCTCAAGACGAAGCAGTTGCCTCCGTTCGATGAAGGCCTGGCAGCACTTTTGAACGGACTCGCCCAGAAGGGCCTGCTGGCGTCGACATGCGTTTATGTCACAGGTGAATTCGGTCGCACACCAAAGATCAACACGCAGCGCAACGGCCGCGACCACTACGCCCGGGCGATGTTCATGTTGATGGCCGGCGGCGGCGTCAAACCCGGCCAGGTGATCGGTGCCAGCGATGAGAAGGCGATGGGCCCCGTCGGAGACGGCTTCAAGCCCGATCGCGTCGCCGCGTCCTTCTTCCACAACATGGGAATCGATCCTCAGAAGGAATACCAGACCAACATTGGCCGCCCGGTGATGAT
Organism: Schlesneria sp.; assembly: GCA_036499265.1. Lineage (GTDB taxonomy): Bacteria > Planctomycetota > Planctomycetia > Planctomycetales > Planctomycetaceae > Schlesneria. The sequence continues at coordinate 2,720 of DASYEA010001121.1, forward strand.
CGTTCGCGATGGCGAAATCATTCCCGAACTGTTCGCCTGATTCAATGACTCTTGTAGCCAATCTCGCCAAGAGATTGGGGGCCAGTTCACAACTGGTGTCGAACCTTGAACACCACAACCGTATGAATTCAAAGGACTGATAGCGATGCCGTCACTTGTCAGAACATTGTGCCTCGGATTGATCATGGCCATCTCCGCCTCAGCAAATGCTGCAGACGCCGTGAAGGAAGCCAAGGGCAAGAAAGCGAATAGCCAGGCCAACCCGGTCTTTGCGATCCCCAAGGAAATCACGCTGACCGCCGATCAGCAATCGAAGGTCGACGAGATCAAGAAAGAGCAGGGCCCGAAGGTCGCCGAA
>DASYEA010001122.1:0-7080 GCA_036499265.1 Schlesneria sp.
AGCTATTCTTGTACTTGGATTGGGCAGTCGCGCTGGCAGCTCGGATGTCCGTACACTATCCTCAAGACGTTTTAGGACTGGTTCTAGGGTATTTGACCTTGGTGCCGAACGCGCGCAGATGCGAACGGCTGATTCGAGAGAGAAATCAATGACTATGTGGAACTCGCCCGCCTAGGGCAGGTGACGCGGGCGCGAGTGACTCAGATTATGAATCTACCGCTCTTAGCACCAGATATACAGGAAGCGATCCTATTCTTGCTGAGGATCGAAACTGGAGACGATCCGATCGTGCTGCGGGGCATCGGAAAGCTTCGCGAGGAAGGCGGACTGGGCAGTAGAACGGATGTTCTGGTGAAGGCAAATCCTAGCAGTGAGGTCACGCGCCAGTATCGGACGGACAAGAATTGATGCCCGATCCGTTTCATGTTGAATGAGCTGCTATCACCGCAAGCCGTCGTTGCCCGCAGGACCGGCGACACGTGTGCTCCTGTGTTCAGTTCGGTTTGATTCCTGATCGATTGCTCGCGTTCATTGAAACTGCCAAGGCAGGATGCTTAGATGGGCGAAGTATTCCTTTCGAGTCCGTAAGTTAATCGAGTCACCATGGACGAGGAGCACACTACCGCTGCAGTTCAGCGTTACTTAGATGAATTGCCGGTTGACTCCCAGTCCGAACCCGTCGTGCGAGCCCTATTGGATCGGGCAGTCCGCCGGTTGCACCAGTTGTGCGCGAGTCTCCTGTACCGTAGCTACCCACGGTTGCTACGCCCGCCACTGAACCTTGACAGCGATGAATTGCTTGGGGCCGTCGTCGAACGTCTGATCAAGGCACTTCGCGAGGCCCGACCCGAAAATACTCGACAATTCTTTGCGCTGGCCTCCCAACATTTGCGATGGGAGTTAAACGATCTTGCCCGCCGATTAGACGAGCATCCGGTCATCATGGAACTTGGTGACCAGGCCCTCTCCGCACCGTCGGCGAGCGACACCGGTCTCAGCCCCGTAAGCCTTCGCATGCTGGCAGCAATCGATGGCTTGCCGGAACCTGAACGGGAGACTTTCGACTTGGTGCGGATTCAAGAGATGACGCAAGCAGAAGCCGCTCAGGTGTTGGAGGTTTCCGTCATGACGGTCAATCGCCGCTTAAGACGAGGTCTGCAATTGCTGGCCATTTCGCTAGGAGATCTGAGCCCGGGGCCGCCATGAATCGGACGAACCGCAAGCGGACGGCTTACGGTTTCCGTGCTGCAGCTTTCGTCGTGTGAACAAGTCGAGCTAAATCAGATGCTTTATCTGAGAGACGCAAAAATGCTTCGTGTTTTCCAGTTTCGTTGGCAACTCGGATCAGTAGAGAATTCCAACCGGTCTTGAGCGTCGCAGGAATGACATCCTCGTCAGGTCTCGCGATGCGAGAGCTCAAGGACTCGTAGACTAGTTCTCCGTTCAGCCAGAGGCGTGCTTGATCGTCAGTCCCAAGAAGGATAGCGGCTGGCCGGTCGTCCAGCGAATAGATTGGGAACAGGGCGTAGGCCGATACATAGTCTCTTTGATCCACCAGTTGTCCGAAATCGACGACGCCCTGGCCACTCAAGGGAACATTCTTCCAGTTCACCATCACCGATGTTCCAACGTCTGACGCCTCAGTAGATTTGGACACGAACTGTACGACATCCTCGGGAGGATGGTGCCGCTTCAGGTCGGCCGAATAGGGACCGGCAGCGACGCCGTCAAACAGATGCCAGGTATGATCCGACTTGAGAAGCAGATACTCGCGTACATTGACGGCTGCCTGCTCCCAGTCGCATTGACCGACGCAGATCTCGGCACGGAGCCGCCAGTCATCTTTGCGAGAAGGATTTGCGGACAGGCGGACTTTTGTGGCAGGCAGTAATCGCGGCGAGAGCGCGGTCAGGTATCCGGGTGTTCCATCGTAGATTCGAATTCTATGGTCTTCTCCTGCGGAAGCCAGAATCATCCCGTCGGGGCTCCATGCCACACTGTTGAGTTCGTTTGCTGGACTGGTGAACGACATTGCTTCCCGGCCCGTGGACGTGTCCCAGACTTTGACGATTCCTTCTTTCCCGGCCGACGCCACGCGCGTGCCATCGCCGTTCCAGATCACCTGGGCAATGTGGCTGGTGTGACCGCGGAGAGTTTTTATTTTTTGTCCCGTAGCCGCGTCCCACAAATGGATCGTTCGATCGTAGCCCGACGAAGCTAACATGCTGCCATCAAACTTCCAGGCTACTGTCAGTACTTGCTCAGAATGCCCGCGATAGCAATGAAGCTCGACGCCTGTAGAGGCATCCCAGATCCTAACGGTGCCGTCTCCGGACGCACTCGCCAGCCGCTTTCCATCATCGCTCCAGGCCACGGAGTAAATTCGGCCTTCGTGTTTCTCGATGGCACGCGCGACCTTTCCGGATGCGACGTCCCAGATTCGAATGATCTTATCACTTCCGCCCGATGCGAGTCGAAGTCCGTCTGGACTCCACGCGACCGAATCGGTCCCTCCCAGGTGACCATCCAGAACTTGCGGTTCTTGACCGAGGCCAATGGTCCAAACACGAATCACGCCGCTTTCACCCGCTGCAGCCAGACGCGTCCCCGCGGGATGCCAGGTAACCGAATTCACGAGACCGGAATCGGTCTGCAATATTTCAATTTCTCGAAGACGTGGCAAATCCCAGATTCTGATCATGCCTCTGCCGTCTGCTGAGGCACACAGTTGCTCCCCTCGTGGACACCAGGCGAGCGCCCGGATGGGATATTCGTGTCCCTCCAGCGCCGGTATTTCCGACGCAGCAGATGAGTCCCAGAGTTTGATCGACCTCTCATAGCCCCCAGAAGCGAGTCGGTCTCCTTTGGGATTCCAGGCGACCGTCATCAGCGGTGCAGTGTGACCGCGAAGGCTTAAGACTTCGCGGCCTGTGTCCGCCATCCAGACTTTCACCGTCTGATCATCACTGGCTGTCGCCAGACGGCTTCCGTCTGGGCTCCACGCCACCGACGTCACGGCCTGCGAATGCGCCTGGAAAATCAGCAACTGCCGTCCGTTTTCTGGATCCCAGATCCGCACCGTCAGGTCACTGCTTGCCGAGGCAAGACGAGAGCCGTCAAAACTCCAAAGAACTTGATTCACCCCATTGTAGTGTCCGGTCACTTTTTGCAGCTCCGTTCCGGCAACAGCGTCCCAGATACGAATCGTTGAATCGTGTGAAGCTGACACCAACCGACGGCTATTCGGATTCCAGCTCAATCCGGCGACCGTGCCCGTGTGGCCGCGAAGGACGTGGCGGATCGTTCCATCATCTGCGTCACAGATGCAGACGGTCTGATCACCTCCGCTAGAGGCGATTGAGTGACCATCGGGACTCCACGACACGGCATAAACCTCTGCCGTGTGGTGCTTGAGACAACGAATCTGAGTTCCGGTTGTTGCATCCCAGACTCTAACCGTGCCATCCCATGAGGCAGAAGCCAACCGGAGACCATCTGGGCTCCAACAGACTGAGAAGACCTCTCTGGTATGGCCGTCAAGTCGCAAAGGTGATCGCTCATCGCCAGCATCCCAGATGCAGACAGTTCGAGGGTCCTCCGCCGACGCCAATCGTGTACCGCTTGGGCTCCAGGCCAACTGATGAACTCCTTGCCCATAAGTCAACCAGGTCTTCTTGTCGCGGTGGGATAATCCATTGAGGAAGTACCATTCCCAACCTCGCTGATCGGGTTGTTCGTGCCCCCAGTCCGCCAACAATTCACTCACGCGTCCAAGGCCGCTTGGAAGGGCTGCCGCCTGGCCGGCGAGGTTCATTTCCGTCAGATACAGGGTCTTACGCAATTCCTCGCGCTGCGCCTCTGATTTGCGATGCAAATCGATTGCTCGTTTCCCCGCCACCACTGCCTTGCCTCGCTCAGCTTCTTTGGCGACAACCAAATCCGCCTCCTCGTTGGCCAGGTCCGTCATTTTCTTGGCGAGTATTCGATGCGCACCCTCGAGCCGGCGATAATGCGCTGCATCCCAAATCGAGCCAGCAACGATTAATATCAGAAGCGAAATGACTACTGATAAAGCTGCGGCCAGATGCTTGTTCCGATTCCGCCAGCGCCAGATTCTCTCCCCTAAACTGACGGGTCTTGCGTGAACCGGTTGACCATTCAAATACCGGCCGAGATCTTCAACAAGTTCTTGCGCACTGGAATAACGCCGCATCGGATCTTTTTGCAGACATTTCAGGCAGATCGTCTCTAGGTCGCGTGGTACATTCGCGTTCAAGCGCGAGGGTGGTACGGGATCGACAGTCACAACCTGACGTTGCGTTTCGATAGCAGTGTCTGCGCGGAATGGCGGTCGGCCGGTCAGCATCTCGTAAAGAATCGTGCCCAGCGCGTAGATGTCGACTGACGGCCCAATTGTACCGAGTTTCCCCAGGGCCTGTTCAGGAGCCATGTAACTTGGAGTTCCCACGCGAGCGTCGGTCATCGTGAGCTTTGCATCGTCGACAAGATGTCGGGCAAGCCCAAAATCGGCGATCTTGGGAATGCCTTCCGCTGTCAGCAGAATATTTGCCGGCTTGAGATCGCGATGGATGATTCCCTTCGAATGTGCGGAATGCACGGCGTCTGCGATCGTCGCGATGACCTCGGCGCTGCGTCGCGATGATTGCGGAACGCCTGCGAGCTTCTGGGCGAGGCTGCCTCCTTCCAGAAACTCCATTGTGAAGTAAGGTCGCGTCTCCAGGTCGCCAACGTCGTAGACCTGCACGATATGCGGATGCTGAAGTTCCGCGACGGCCCGCGACTCACGCACAAATCGAGCGACTTCTTGTGGGCTCGCATATGGTCCGGACAGCAGCATCTTTAAAGCAACGAGCCGATTGAGCTTGAGGTGTGTGGCCTTGTAGACGACACCCATGCCCCCGCGACCAATGACGCCTTCGATTTCGTAATCGTCGATCAAAGGCAATCCAATGGATGCCGAATTCGCCGGGCGACCTGTGATCTCCTTTTCTGGTGAGGCTGGGAACAGCAACTCGATCTGCTGTTCAACCCGACGAAGATTATCCAATCGCTCTAGGATGTAGGGCAATAATTCGGGGCAGTCCGCGCAAGCTTCTTCCGGTAAGCACTTCGATTCCAGTATTCGGTCTACCAACCCGCTGATGCGCCATTCATCTGTCATGAATTCGATTTCCGCAAGTTCAGTAGAGTGGCAATCGTCGCGTCGGTCAGTGCCAGAGAGAGCGTCGAGAAATCACGCATCCCAAGAATTGGGGCATGCGTGATCCCAAGCAATTCAACTCACGCGATCTTTTCTTCACCATCGCTCGCTATCAGGTTTGCTTCCGAGATGCGGCTGCTTATCGGAAGCAGCCGCCAGTGTAGCGGAATGACGACGATCGCGTCATTCCATTGCCATATCGAACCTCACGCTCAACAAATTGGAAGCCGTTAAGAAGGGGAACGTTTTCACGCCGAAGATGCTGGAGAGAATATTCGCCTTTCTCCCGCAAATTCGTGTTAAACCCTAACGCTTAGTTATGTGACGCGGGAAATACTCAACTCACAGGCTTCCCAATGAAGGCAGCCAAGAAATCAAGCCGGAGTTTTTCGATGAACATCAGCCAAGTCCCACAACCAATGAACTGTTTGATAGAAATCGTCGCCGCCGAGCTAACGGTGGCGACCTATCCTGAGGTCTTGCGCCACGGCGTAACAGGTTCATGGATTGATCTGGAATTGGGACTCTGGAAGGCATTGTCCACCACGCTCCAGCGGATAGGGCATATGCCATCTCAGTCTCCCGGCGGTTGGACGACTCATCCCGACTGTCCGCCTGCCGAGCCGGACCATAACAAGCCAAAGGTGGACGCCAGGGAACTACGGTAATTCTTCACTCTTCTCGGGAGTACGCTGATCGCCTGCGTACACCGACAACAAGGAGATCTGCGATGACAATCATCAAGGCCGCTGCCGTTCAGTTGAGTCCGGTGCTCTACAGCCGTCAAAGTACGGTGGACAAGGTCTGCCGGCAGATCATCGATCTCGGTCGCCAGGGCGTGCAGTTCGCAACGTTCCCAGAAACTGTGGTGCCGTATTACCCCTACTTCTCGTTCGTACAGCGGCCATACGAGATGGGCGCTCAATACCACCGTTTGCTTGAGCAAGCAGTGACAGTCCCATCGGATGCCACCCGCGCTATCGGTGATGCCTGCAAGCACGCAGAGATGGTGGTATCCATTGGCGTCAGTGAGCGCGGCGGTGGCACAATCTATAACACGCAATTGCTGTTCGATGCGGATGGTGCCTTGATTCAGCGTCGCCGCAAGATCTCTCCGACCTATCACGAACGCATGATCTGGGGACAGGGTGACGGCTCTGGACTGCGAGCAGTCGATAGCGAGGTCGGACGCATCGGTCAACTGGCCTGTTGGGAGCACTACAACCCGCTGGCCCGCTATGCCTTGATGGCCGACGGCGAGCAAATTCACTCGGCGATGTATCCCGGCTCATTCGCGGGCGATCTTTTCGCGGACCAGATCCAGGTCAATATTCGTCAACATGCCTTGGAATCCGGTTGCTTCGTGGTCAACGCTACCTCCTGGTTGAACGCGGACCAACAGGCCCAAATCATGCAAGACACGGGATGTACCATCGGTCCGATCTCTGGCGGTTGTTTTACGGCGATTGTCTCACCCGAAGGTGAGCTAATTGGCGAGCCTCTACGCTCCGGTGAAGGGACGGTGATTGCCGATCTGGATTTCACATTAATTGATAAGAGAAAGATGAAAATGGACTCGTGCGGTCACTACAGTCGACCAGAATTGTTGAGTCTGCTGATTGACCGCACGCCCGTCCTGCACATGCATGAGCGTAGTGAACACACAAGTTTGTTTACCGCCCGGCCGCTGGGTGACCTCGGCACGGCCGACGTTCATTAGTCGTTGATTCTTGGAATTTGTGGCGGTTCCAAGTCGTCAATCAGAAGCGAGACATTTCAGGCGTCCGCGCGCCATACCGCTTGGTCGGGCGCGCACTCGTGACGAGATCGTGTGACGTCTTCTTTGCATGGAACGACGG
>DASYEA010001123.1:0-6503 GCA_036499265.1 Schlesneria sp.
ACTCCTAAACGCGGGTGACCGTCCTTCACCTAGGACGTATCATCGCCTACGGCGAAGGGAGTTGGTCGGAGTGAGTGGAAAGTAGAGCTTAAGATACGATCCTGAGACTCACTTTACTCGGGCTTTGGATGCTTTTGGCACCAGGCGAGAATCTGGTCGATGTTCTTGAGGTAGAGGCTGACCGAGTCTTTGTAGAGTGGTGGGGCTAGCTTTGCTTGTTTTTGGACTCGCAGAGCGACGTGTTCGATGACGGAGGTAAATTCAGTGGGTTTGAGGAACGGGGTGGAGTGCGAATTTTCATCCGTTCGCTTCACGATCGAGTAAAAGACATTGCTCGATCTTTGCAGCGTTCTTGTATCGTCGCTGTCGGGTCCCCAGAACGTGATCTTGTCCTGCCATTGCGTGTAGAGGTCGAGCAATAGCTTGTCGCCCTCGGGCTGGCGATTCATGGCGGTCAGAAATTCCGACAGGATAATGGTGATATCGACAGCCTCAGGATGTTGCTTGTGAGTTTTCTCCAGCAGTGCGAGGGTCGCCGTTCCGGTGGTTGCTGGAGTGATGGAGAGCTGGACATCCTCTTTAGGCTCGTAGTCCTTCAGGTCCCAGACGATCTTGTCGCTGGTGATCGTTGCTCGTTCTCTTTCGAAAAATGGTCTCGAGGGATCGATATTGTCCTTCGTCAACCCGTCGAGCGTGACCTCGATGCGGCAGCTGCCGATCGGTCCCGACCAATGACTGCCGGTTCTGAGATAGTAGTCGATCTGTCGCGTGGCGAGTTTCTCTTCCAACGTCGCTCGTTCTTTGGGCGTGACAAAAGCCGCGACATGTTCCGCGACATGAAGCTCATACATTGTGTGCCAATGATTGTCCCTCAACTGTGTGAAATACGAGACGCCGATCTTGACCGGCTTTTCGGGAGGAAATGTCATTTGCCACGTTTTCCAGAACGTTGTCCTCTCTCGCTGTATATCTCGTAAATACTGTTCCTTCTTCGTTTCAGTCTTGCTGCTGATTTTGATTGCGGCGCCATCGATCGTCGCTGTGAATTTCTGCAACTCGTCCTCGTAGTTGCAGGGGAAACCGACTTCGATTGTCTCGGGCGTCTGGCCGATGTTTTTCATCGTGAACACAACGTCGACTTTACAGATATCTTTGGACAGGCGAAGCTTGACGACTCCATCGACCATGGCGACGGTGGTTTTTTCTTTCCCCTTGACCGACAGGTTTTTGCCGCCGCTGAGTGGGTCTGGAGCGATATCCGCTCGAGCCGTCGTGTTCGCGAAGAGGACGATCCCAAAGACGATCGCGAAGACGCGGCCATGGCTGATGGTCAACATGTGCGATACTCCTCATTGAGACGAGAACGAAGCGAGTGGTGGCACGAGTGTGCTTGTCGATCAGATCGATCATACTGAGGTTGGCATGCTGCGGCATTTGATGCAAGGAATCAACACACGCGCGCCCGCGGCGAGAGAGTTGATTTGAAAGAGTGGCGAGTTGAGCGTTTTGACCCCACCTGGCCACGCGATGCTAAGTCACTTCGATGTCGCGAAACCGTAGCAGCCACTTTGCTTGAGCTTCCTGTGCGTCCTTGGCGAATCGTTCCCAGGCGCCTCTTATTTCTGACGTCATGGTGGCGAGCTGCATACGCATGTCTTCGATCTCGTCATTGTCGAACGGGGTGAAGGAATTGTCGAGTTCCACTTCGGGCTTGCAACAGAAGTTCGCCTCGCCGTAGCCTTGGCGACCGAAAGCTTCGACACGGATCCGAATGCAATCGTCCTGCGGGCTATGGTTCGACAATGAGATTTGATAGCGCGGGGGTGAGCTGAGCTTTAGAGCCTCATCCAGTTTCCGTTCCTGCTGATCATCAGGTACGCCGGGATACCAGGAGATCCCGACCGACTTGAGTCGGTCATCGGAAGGCAACTGCGTGCGGAATAGCGCCAGCCAATAGGCGAAATCGGACGTGGTCATGGGATCCATGGGGTGGGGTTGTAGGAAAAATTTCGATGGGGCACTCCGGACGACTCGGTGGCCAGCGGACGCCTGACATTCCGCGCAATGATAGCCACGCCTGGAATAGGAAATCTCGGGGTGACCCATGAGGAACGAGAGATTAAAGTCGTTATCGATCTCCCAATGGACGCCGTGGCAGTTTGGGCACTCGAGCTCAACCAGACGCGCGGGGGTGGCCATAATGCCCTTTCATTCGGAAGCATCTTCGCGATCTCTTCACAGCACGAAGGTACAGGAGTGAGGTCGCGCAGACGACTTAATTTCGCTATCGCAGTCAGGTAACGAATTCGGATGGATGCAGTCTTGCCAGACCTCAACCTTAAAAGGACCTGAAGCGATGGTCAAACAGCGACCGTGGTACCTGACGCAGAAAGACAGAACGGGCCGCAGCCGGTATGGTGTGTCCATTGAGGTTCTTTGCCTGGTCGCAGTGGGCCCGGTTCGCCTTTGAACGGTATTCCATCCGATCACGGATGGCAGTTGTTGGTTAGGAAGATTCATGAGCAAAGCGATTCTGTGTTTTGTCGGTTCTCTGTTGTGTTTGACATCGTTGGCCCAGGCGGAAAACTGGCCGCACTGGCGTGGGGAAGCGGGGAATGGAGTTTCCACGACCGCGACGCCTCCCACTCATTGGAGTCTGAAGAAGAACGTCAAATGGAAGGTGGCCGTTCCTGGATTGGGGTCGAGCTCACCGGTGATCTGGGGGGATCGGGTCTTCGTCACGACCGCGGTGGAATCGCGAGGGAGCAAGGGGCTGCAGTTTAAGATTATTTGCTACGACCGCAGGAACGGTTCGATCCAGTGGCAGAACACGGCGGTCATCGCGACGCCACATCAGGGGACTCACACCACGAATGGGTATGCGTCCGCATCTCCTTGCACCGATGGGGAGCGCGTTTACGCTCACTTCGGTTCCCGAGGCCTGTACTGCTATTCGATTGACGGCGAATTGAAATGGAAGCGCACCGACTTTCCGCTGATGAAGACCAGGAATGATTTCGGCGAGGGGAGTTCGCCTACTCTGGAAGGGGACAAGATCATAGTTCCGTGGGATCATGAGGGGGCGTCGTTTCTGTATGCGTTGGATAAGCTGACCGGCAAGGACATCTGGAAGACGCCGCGCGAGTCGGCAACGTGCTGGTCGACACCGCTGGTGGTTGAGCATGCGGGCCATAAGCAGGTCGTGATGAACGGGCAGAAGATCGCTCGCGCTTACGATCTGGAAACGGGCAAAGAGCTATGGCATTGCAGTGGCCAGACCGAACGCCCGGCCGCTTCACCCGTTGCTGCGGATGGAGTCGTGTACGTCGGCAGCGGCTTTCGTGGTGCATATTTGGGAGCGATGAAACTTGACGGTCAAGGAGACATCAAGGGGACGAAAAGTGTGGCGTGGGAGATCGACAAGGACACGCCTGACGTCGGGTCGTTGTTGCTGACTTCGGGACGAATCTATTACTTCAAAGACAAAGCGGGCGTGCTGACGTGTGTCGACGCTGCTACGGGCGAACGCCAGTTTGGGCCAGTGCGAGTTCCCGGACTGCAGGTGATCTACGCCTCACCTGTGGCGGCTGGCGGACATATCTATCTGACTGACCGTAACGGGACGACGGTGGTGATCAAGGACTCGGCCAAGTTTGAAGTCGTGGCGACGAATTCCGTCGAGGAAACGGTCGATGCGACACCGGCGCCGGTCGATCGTGAATTGTTCATTCGTGGCGCGAAGCATTTGTTTTGTATCGCCGAGTGAACGGCTGGCGAGGAGTTGATTACGACAACGCGAACCGGACGGGGATGCCTGTCCGGTGACTTTTTGTATCATGCCGACATGCGCACGTTCTTTTACGGTTGGCGACGAAAAGCGGGGGTTGTCACGCTGGTGATGGCGTTGGCATTCATGGGATTGTGGATGCGGAGTCGAGCTAGCGACGACGAGTTGGCGGTCTGCGGGATGCAGTTTAAGTCTTATGGTGGAGTATTTGAGCGATCAGACTTCATGTTTCTCGATGTCGACAGCTTCAATAGTAGTGAAGTTCGACATGTCTACTGGAGACTGCAATACGCTTGGTTTGCGTTCCCGCTCACCCTGCTCTCTGCCTACCTGATTCTGGTTCCATCCCGCAAACAACCGCCGGCCACGAGCCAGTCCCATGCGTGAGTTCTTTCGAGGATGGAGGCGAAAGGTTGGGTGTGTGACGTTGGTAATCGCTTGCGTACTCATGAGTGGATGGCTCCGCAGTCGACTCGTGTGCGATGCCGCTAATTTCGCGATTGGGAATCGACAGCATCGGATATCTTCACTTGATGGCGCAATCTGTTGGTGGTCATGGAAGCCCTATCCGGTCAATCCCCCTAAATGGTCGGTCGCACCAAGCCACAGGCCCTATGCGGCGGCGGTACGTGGTGCTAACAGGGCTCGCTACGACCTGAAACATGAACGGCGCGACTTCGCAGAAACCAGCCTTTCGTATTGGACAATTACGCTCCCAATCGCATCATTCTCGGCCTTCCTGCTTCTTTGGAAGCCTCAGGTGCCACGTCCAAGCTAACCAAGCAGTACCCCACCACTTCGCTGTAAGTTGTCAAGACGACATGATCATATGTGATTCTGCTCGCGAAACAACAACGTATGCATTCGGCAGCGGGCAGAAAGTAGACTACACTATTCGACTATGCCGCTTCGCCATTCACTGATCCGGAGTTCGATGTATGCGTGGGAACTATTTGGCTGTCCTCGTGATGGTGGCGAGTTCTGTCAGCAGCGCGGCAGAGCCTGATCTGCGGGAGATCGCGCTCAATTCGGTGAAGGACTATGTCGTTGAACGTCCGGGTTCAACAGACGTTGAATTCGTCAGGGTCGAGCAGCCGATCATCCGGTTCACGACGAGTGGTATCGATGAGGCAGATATCTTCTTGTGGACGCAGCAGGGCCGTCCCGCGCTGGTGGGGCAGGTCTTCCGGCTGAAGAATGTCGAAGGGGGCTTGTGGCTGCATGAATTCCAATCTTTGAGCGACGGACCGGTCACTTTGCGTCGCGGGGATCAAGCGTTGTGGAGTCCGAAAACGGAAGGGGTGACATGGCGAACTCTGAAAACCGATCTGGTCCCCTCGGATTCGGCGCGTGTTCGTCTGACGCAGTTCAAGCAACTGGCTCGTGACTTTACTGGTGCCGAGCAGACGCCAGGCGTCGGCAATGGGGACGAGTTGAAAAACTTTCGGCTGACCCTGAAGCCCAAAGAGGCCTATCGCTATCAGTCGAAAGCCGACGATGTGCTAGACGGTATCGTGTTCTGGTTTACTCAGGAGGAGAACACCGATCCCGAACTGCTATTGCTGATTGAAGCGGTCTCGCACGGGAAGGAGATTTCCTGGCAATACACGTTGGGTCGACTGACTTGCTGGCCGATGCAGATCGATTACAAGGGGGTTCGGGTTGCTGATTTGCCAAACATGCTGAACAAGTCCATTAAGTCAGAACCGTATCACATCTGGCGACCGGCGATTCCGTGATTGGGATTGGAAATAACACACCCCGCCGAGTTCATCTCGGTGGAAGTGGGCCTTTGCACGATTCAGACGGGCAGTTGCTGGGGTAGTGCATAAGCCTGAATCCATCGAGACAAGCTCGAAGGGGTCGAAAATCTTAACGTCGGGAATTCCGGCCGGTGACACGACCTCTCGGAGCGAGTCTCCTGCCGAGCCTTCCCAAATGCGTTCGGATGCTTAGTCGTCTTCGAGTCGAATGTCGACGCTGGAGCTGTGTGCGGTCAGGCCTTCGACGGCGGCGAGACGACGGATGTCTTCGGCGGCGTCTTCCAAGGCGTCGTGGTTGTACCAGATGACGCTGGAGCGTTTGAGGAAATCATTCGCGCACAGGCCGTTGGCGAACCGGGCGGTTCCACCGGTCGGCAGTACGTGCGAGGGGCCCGCGAAGTAGTCTCCGACTGCCACGGGGGTGTAGTGTCCCATGAAGATGGCGCCGGCGTTCTGGATCTGATCGAGTAACTGCTCGGGATCACGAGTGGAAATGTGCAGGTGCTCGGGAGCCAGCAGGTCGGTCAATTCGGCGGCTTGAATGGCATCGCGAGCGAGAATCAGAGCACCGTATTCATTCAGGCTGGTCAAAGCGAGATCACCGCGAGGGAGCTTGGCCAGTTGCGCCGATAGTTCATTGCGAACGGCTTCGATCAACGGGGCGTGCCAAGTGATGAGGACGCCTGATCCGGGGCTGTGTTCTGCTTGTGAGATCAAATCGGCGGCGACGTACCGTGCGTCGGCGGAATCATCCGCGAGCAGCACGACTTCGCTGGGTCCGGCGATGCTGTCGATGTCGACTTCGCCGAAGACGTGCTGCTTGGCGAGGGCGACGAACAGGTTTCCTGGACCGACGATCTTGTCGACGCGTGGCAGTCCTTCGACACCGTAGGCCATGGCCGCGACGGCCTGAGCGCCGCCGACGCGATAGACTTCAGTGATGCCAACTTCGG
>DASYEA010001124.1:0-6781 GCA_036499265.1 Schlesneria sp.
GACTCCAATGCGGGGCATCGCAATGCTGTCGATGCGTTCGGTGTCCGCAACGGCTCGCATCTCCTTCAGCGAGGTCTCAATTGCGTCATAGCTCGCCCGGGCATGCCAGATCTTTTCCTGAGTTCCCAAATTGAAAACCCATGGTAAGTCCTCCGTCTTCCAGAGCCAGACGTCTCCGAGATTGAATTCGCGAGGCTGCGCTTTGCACTTCCTGTGAAACTCCTCATACATCTGCGGGTATCGTTCGCGGAAACCTGTGGCAATGCCGGCCCCCATGGAACCCTGGCAATTGCACCCATGAGCAAAGGCCTGCGCGCCAGCGGTATTTGAGAAGAGATCGCCAGAGATGTACTCGATCGACACGCTAAACCTCCCGAGACCAAGGTCTCGCTTCATCCAATTGGTGGCGTTGGCGCGGAATCATGACCGGCGGCCGAGCAGCGGGGCGAGATTGCGACTGGACTATGCCTTTCGGATAAACTCGGCGGCGTAGCTGCGGACGCGTTGGCCATTGAGGACGTGGAACATGCGTAGCTGCTGAACAGTTTCCTGGCTGAAGCGACCGAGGGGGACGTGGATCAGGACTTTGCCGAAGCGTTTGGCGAGTCGACGCCAGGCGGGGCCCGGAGGTGCGGAACTTAAGAGCGCAATGTGACGTTCTTCCGCGTGATAGCAGGCGGCGGCCAGCAGGCGTTCTTCCATGGTGTCGGCGAAGTCGAAACGGCGGTTTGACCAGATGTCGGGAACTGGTCGGGGTGGGAACAGGAACATGGCACCGCCGTAGGTTGCTTGACCGATGCCAGGGCCGACCATGTTCTCGAGGTAGTTCGTCGCGAAGAGGGCCAGCGTTGATTCGTCGTGATGCTCGGCGTGCCAGGTGACTCGCCATGGATAATCGCGCGGGTCGGCGGGGCTGTCGAACAGCATGACCGCGCAGTCCAGGCTGCCACGCGTGGGAGGCAGAACTTTCACGTACAACTGGCCGGTGTGCCAATTACGCAGGGTTTCGCGGATGTCCAAGCCGTCTTTCAGGCTGGCGCTGAACTTTTCGCTGCGGGCGAGGTCCGTCCCCAGCATGTTGAGGGCCGAGTCTTTGACGTGCGTGCGAAACCGTTCAATCGCGACGTCTTCCGGTGGCCAACTGCATTGATGATACGGATTCCACCGCATCTGCCACTCGTCTTGTTGTGGCTTGGGTGGCTGCGGTTTCAGCTTACATGTGCCCCACTCCAGCGATTGGCCAGGGAGGCGGGTTTTCAATTGAACCAGATCTCCGTCTGGCAAGTGGCCTCGCTCGATTCCCAGGCGAATGGTCGGGAAGGGGATGCGTTCCTCGAAAGGATACTCGCGCATCGTCTGCATCAATGAAATCGCGAACTGATCGCCGCCCGTCTGTTGAGCGGCCTCGACCAGCGTCGACATGGTGGGCGTCATCCGCCGCTCGATCAGCGTCAGGTTGCGGACGTATTGCAGATAGATCCGCAGCAGCTTGGGTGTGATCTTGCGGGCTCGATTGCCGAGTTCCGCTTTGTAGTGGTCTCGGGCGACCAGCAACATCGCTTTCACGCCGTCGATCGACAGGTTTTCGTCGGATTCCAGTTCAAAGCGAGCTCGTTCGTACAGGCCGGTGATGAAGGGGAGTTCCCCCAGCATGAACAGCAGTGTTTCTGGATCCGCCTCGAAGATCGAAGTCTCTTCCACATCGTCGTGCTCGGCGGCCTCAATTGTTTGATCGACGTAGGCTTCACGAACCCAGGGCCAGTCGATGATCGAGCAGACGAACAGGATTCGTTCGTGTCGTTCTTCCAGTTCGCGCAGTCGCGCGGCCATATGAACCACTCGATCGCGCGGTTGACCTTCAGGGAGTCGTCCAATGCTGGGGAGGAGTGCGGCGGCGAATTTCTCGCTGGAGACGTGCTTCAACGCATAGGGGTCGGGCAGAATGGCGGCGTAGCTTTGAAATGTTGCTGTCTCAAGGTCAATGAACTCGCGCTTGATTCGTTCTTGCGCAGCAATACGCAAGGCTGTGATGACACCCTGGCAGGGATCGATGGGAACGTAGCTGAAGACGCGTTCTTCTTCCGGTTCTTCTTCGGCGTCGCCTTTCCATTCACCCGCCCAACTGGTCGTGGTCTCTTCCTGCATGACCATCGAAACATTCGGCAGGAACTCGATCGCCCGCTCGACATCCGATTGGAACGAGGGGGGCAGCGGAACGGCCAGGCAATCGAAATGATGCGACAACATCACACGACGGACTTCGATCGCAAAATCTCCGCTCCCATGAATGATGGGGAGGCAGGTGATGCGATCGCTGAATTGGAGGACGTTCATAATAAATCCGAATTGGTGACGAGCCTTGTCGGGTGCGTGGAGTCTTCGGGACGCACCATCGATGGCAATAGTCTGGTGTGTTCCGAAGACTCCACACACCCTACAGGCTCATGACTCGTCACTCTTGGTTTACTCTTCTTCCTCGTCTTCCTCGTAGTCGGGGTGCAACGGGTCGTTGGGATCGAAGAAGAAATCACCCAGTCCCATCGGCATGGTGTTGCCGCCGAGGGATTGCTGACGCCGTTTTGCTGTTTCGTTCAAGTCGATCGCTTCTTCGCCCAGGCAGTTGATCAACGCTTCCTGCCAGACCAAGTCTTTAGCGACGGGATGAGTCGGATCTTGAGCCAGTCGTTTCATGGCATAGCGCAGGACATTCATGCCGTCTCGTGTGGAGAAATCTAGATTCAACTGGTGCGACTGCTGTAGGAAGTCGACTGTCAGATTCAGCATCTCGGGTTCGGCGAATGGCAGGTGATAATGCAGGATTGCTAGTTCGTCGTGTCGTTGCGGGTGCCCCAGCGTCAGCGTCGGCTGCAGGCGGCTGAGGATGTAGTCGGGGATCTCGAACGTTGATTCGTCGTCATTCATCGTGACGGCGCAGCGGAAATCTTTGTGAGCATGAATGGTAATCCCAGCGACGATCGATTCGACGTAGCGGCGATGATCGAGCAGCGGAGCCAGGCTGGCCCACGATTTCTCGTTCATGCGGTTTCCTTCGTCGAGGATACAGATCCCGCCGCGAACCATGGCTGTGACCAGAGGTGAGGCGTGATATTTGATGCGTCCACTTTCGGCAAGAACCGGAGTCACCAGCAAGTCTTCGGGGCGTGTATCGGCCGTGCATTGATAAATGTAGAGATCCTGCTTGCGAGTGCGACCGGCCGAGATCGCGAGCGTGGTCTTGCCGATGCCGGGCGTACCCACGATACGTGGTGCCAGTGGCAGATCTTTCTCGTCAATCACCAGCCAGCAGGCCAGCAGTTGCATCAGGATCTCGCGCTGACCAATCCACTCACCCGCGGAATCGTCGGGCTGGTTCAGATGAAGTACGACACCACCAATTTCGACTTGATCTGTCATCGATTGCTCTATTCCCAAAATCATGGTGCATGAGGTGGCTCAAGATCAGACGGCGTTACTGCCTTGCTGTCCGAAGCCACTTTCGATCATATCTCCCCGCCGGACGCCATGCATCCTCAGGATAAAATCATGTCCACAATCCAGACGCCCTCGGATCAGCCAGTAGTCATTCGTCCCGCGAGTCCCGCGGTCGTTCACTCGGACGTGAAACTGCTGGAAGGCCCGCGCTCGCGTGTCGATGAGTTTCTGCGCGTGGTCAAAATCGCGATCGAATTTATTCGCGGTTATCGCGCGCTGCACTGGACCGGACCCTGTATCACGGTGTTTGGTTCCGCTCGATTTAAAGAGGGAGATGCCACCTATGCACTGGCTCGGAAGACCGGTGCGGCGATCGCCACGCTTGGTTATACCGTCATGACAGGAGGCGGCCCCGGCATCATGGAGGCGGCGAATCGAGGTGCCAAAGACGTGGGTGGTAGCTCGATTGGCTGCAATATCATGCTGCCAGTCGAACAGGAAGCGAATCCCTATCTGGACAAGATCGTTTTGTTTCAGCATTTTTTCGTGAGAAAGGTGATGCTGGTCAAGTATTCGCAGGCATTCCTGATTTTTCCCGGTGGCTTCGGGACGCTCGACGAAGCGTTTGAAGCAGCGACGTTGATCCAGACGGGAAAGGTGAATCGATTTCCGTTGGTCTTCGTCGGCGTGGAATACTGGCAACCGTTGTTCGATTTCATGCGCGGGACGTTGTTGAGGCACGGCGCGATTGGTCAGGACGATTTCGATTCATTGTTGCTGACGGATTCAATCGATGACATTTGCCATGCGCTGAAGAAATGCCAGGCTTCGCCACAAGAGGTGACTCAGAAGCAGAAGCATTGGTGGAAGCTCTGGCGATAAGGTCTGTACTGCAGGTGAGCCGCGCTGCGCTAAATGAGCGTGCGCGATTCTGCTTTCGAAAAAAACATTTCGGGTGCCCCTGGCGACGGCTTTGCGTTGCCAGTGTCTTGTCGATGTATCGCAGAGTAAACAAACCGTGGTGACGCTGAATATTGCATAGGCTCACTACCCAATCAAAGCCATCGCAGCAACGTGAAGACACTGGTGGCCCAAAGCGGCTACCAGTGGCACCCAACCTGAAATCCAAAACAAGCAGAATTGCGCACGGTCATTTTAGCACGCGGATACCTTCGCTTTGTCGAAGTGAAGAAATTCGATTCTTACGCGACGAGAGATAGAGAGATGCGTGCCGGGACGGCGTCAATGATGGCGAATTCGCAGGGTTGATGTTTACAACGCAAAGCCGCGAAGGCGCAGAGGGGAAGAGGGATAGGTCTTGATGCAGGGTGAAGCACCAGGGGCTCTCCATTCATTGTGTTCTCTGCGACTTTGCGCCCTGGCGGCTTTGCGTTGAAAAATGTCGCCACGCGAATCGAGGACGAAAAGTGAACGCCGACTTGCCTGTCACTCTTTGCGACTGCGCCTTGCCTGCTACGTTGGGGTGCAGATGTGATTCGGCTGTGGTAGAACCTTGTCCGGTTGGCTGCTGTAGTCGACTGACGTGGCGTCTCTTCAATGATTGTCGGAGCGAAGCACTATGCGATTGGCATCTTGGTTGTTGACGATTTGTGCGTTCGGCGTGTTGGTTCATGTTGGTGTTGCTCAAGAGAGTGATACCGTCAAGCCGGTGCCTCGAGATGCGAACTGGATGAAGCGACATGACTCATTCAATGAACGGGTCAAGAAAGGCAATGTCGATCTGATTTTCATCGGCGATTCGATCACGCAAGCCTGGGAAGGGCCCGGCAAGCAAGTCTGGGCGGACACCTATGCCAAGCGCAATGCCGTGAACCTCGGCATCGGCGGCGATCGGACTCAGCATGTGCTGTGGCGATTGGAGAATGGCAACATTGAAGGGATCAAGCCGAAACTGGCTGTGATCATGATCGGCACGAACAACTCTGGTAGCAATACCAGCGAGCAGATCGCCGAAGGGATCACCGCCATCGTCAAGAAGCTGCGCGAGAAGCTTCCTGAAACGAAGATCCTCCTGCTGGGGATCTTCCCTCGTGGTGTCGATGACGAAGATGCAAAACGCAAAGTGAACGCTGGGGCCAATGCAATTGTGGCCAAGCTGGCTGACGGCAAGATGGTCGAATACCTCGACATCGGTCCCAAGTTCCTCGACGACAAGCATGTGCTGAGCAAAGACGTGATGCCGGACTTGCTGCATCTGACCCCAGCCGCTTACAAGATCTGGGCAGATGCCATTGAAGAGCACGTGGCTCGGATGATGGGCGAAACGAAGTAGAAGTTGGGGTGACAAGAGTGACTCGAGATCTGGCTGGGCTGCGCTCTGTACGTGGCGTGTTGTTTGATATGGATGGGGTGATCTACGTTGGGACCAAGCCGTTGGCTGGTGTTCAGCAGGCGATCGACTACCTGGCAGAAACAGGTCGCAAGTTTCTGTTCGTTACGAACAACGCCAGCAAGACACCTCAGCAGTTCGTCGAGCGTCTGGCCGAGATGGATATCCATGTCCAACCCGAACAGGTGCTGGGAAGTGCTGAGGCCACCGCGAGTTGGTTGGCGAGTCAAATGGGACAACCGGGCTGGCCGCGCGGCCCGGTGATTGTCATGGGGCAGGACGGCTTGAAGCACGCTCTGGAGAAGAATGGTTTCGAACTGACCACTGATCCAGACGCGGCGACTTACGCTGTCGCGGGGATCAACTTCAAGCTGACCTACGACGAACTGGCGAATGTCACGCTGGCGATCCGTCGTGGGGCGAAGTTCATTGGCACGAATTCGGACGCCACGTTTCCGAGCGAACGCGGCTTCCTACCCGGGGCCGGCAGCATTCTCGCTTTGCTGACAACGGCCAGCGGACAGCAGCCGCAAGTGATCGGCAAGCCGAATCGCGGCATGTACGAACAGGCGATGGCTCGACTGAACGTGACACCAGAGCAAACGCTGATGGTGGGTGATCGATACGACACGGATATCTCGGGGGCGATCCCGCTGGGGTTGTGGACGGCAGGGATTCTGACGGGGATCAGCACACGAAATGACTTCGAACAGGCCACTCCAAGCCCGGATCTGATCGTGAACGATCTGCTGGACCTGGTTGCTCAACTTCGCGATGCGGATAAAAGTTGAGACGTGGACCAGAAAACCGTTCAGCACGCGCAGTGATTCTTCGCAACGTATCCCGGACAAGATAGAGGGGCTGCAGGCATAGCGCAATGAAGTGGGAGGAATTGCGAGTCAAGGATGGCATCAGCATACTCTGTAAGCACGTACTATCTTCTCACGCTTTTGGAGTGTCCGCATGCGAATCTTTCGAGGGCCAATTTCCAAACCATTT
>DASYEA010001125.1:0-2990 GCA_036499265.1 Schlesneria sp.
TCGGCCTTGACGACCGAGCCGATTTCTGAGAACCCTTGCGCTGCGAAATTCCAAAACGGAGTGACGGAATCGTCAGCGAAAGGATTGGGTTGCTGTCATGCATGTGTTCTTTTCCGTGGGTGAACCCAGCGGCGACCAACATGCGGCGCATTTAATAGGTGAATTGCGACATCGAATTCCCCAGTTACGTGTCTCGGGGTTTGGTGGGCCATTGATGGAGCGCGCCGGCTGTCAGTTGTTGTTTCCGCTGACGACCATGGCCGTAATGGGAATTTTTCAGGTCCTGCCGCTGATTACCAAGTTCTTTCGCCTGCTTAAAGAAGCAGACCAGTATTTTGAACGGCACAAGCCCGATTTGGTGGTGCTCGTCGATTTCCCCGGTTTCAACTGGTGGGTCGCTCACAAGGCGAAACGTCGAGGAATTCCGGTGATCTATTACCTGCCACCTCAATTGTGGGCGTGGGCACCCTGGCGCATTAAAAAAGTCCGTCGAAATATCGACCTCGTGCTATCAGGACTCAATTTCGAAACCGACTGGTACGCCGAACGCGGCATCCCCGTGATGTATGTCGGCCACCCGTTCTTCGATGAAGTCGCCGATCATAAGCTGGATGCGTCATTCTGTCGCGAATGGAAGTCCGAGAATGGACAGACTGTCGCACTGCTACCGGGCTCGCGACGTCAAGAAGTGACTCGTAGCTGGCCGTTGATCTTGGATGCAGCGCGACGCCTGCATGCCAAGTATCCGCAGATCAACTTCGTCGTCGCCAACTACAAAGAGAGCCAGCGTCAGTTCTGCATCGAAGAGTACGAAAAACTGCAAGAAACGTTGCCAATCTCATTCTTCGTCGGCAAGACTCCCGAAATCATCGAACTCGCAGACTGCGCGGTCATGGTCTCCGGATCGGTCAGCCTCGAAATGCTCGCTCGTCGGACTCCGGCCGTGGTCCTCTACCGCACGACATGGCCAACATACCTAATTGCCAAGTCGTTGGTGACCGTCAATATGATGTCGTTGCCAAATCTGATTGCCGGACGAAAAGTGATGCCGGAATACCTGAGCGTCGGCAACCCGGCCCCGGTCATCAACTCCATCGTGGAAGACGTGGACCGCTGGTTAAGCGACAGCCAGAACTTGGCGAATGCTCGTCGAGAACTGGAACAGGTGCGCGAGCAGATCTATGTCATCGGCGCGACCGCTCGCACCGCCGAAGTGATTGCCGATCGATTGCTGCAATCGGTTTCCAAACGCGAATCGGTCGCTGCCTGAAGAAAATGAACTGCCGGTCGGATACTCTGCTCGTCCGACGACTCACTCGTTGCGTCAGAGTTGAGTCCGGTCGATGGTTCACGATTTCTTGTCGGATTGAGTTATGCCCGGAGCAACATTGGCCGCCGATCTGTGGATCAGCGAATTCCTGACCCCGCACGATATCTGGCAGCACGGCATCGCCCAGGTCCTGACTCATCAGCAGACTCCCTTTCAAGATCTGTACATCGTCGACAGCGGCGCTTATGGCAAGGCACTGGTGTTGGATGGAAAATGGCAAACCTGCACCGGCGACGAATTCCTGTACCACGAACCACTGGTCCACGTCCCATTCGTACTGCACGGTAAACCTCGCCGCGTCCTGATCGCAGGCGGAGCCGATGGCGGAACCGCCCGCGAAGCCCTGAAGTGGCACGGCGTCGAAGAGATCGTCGTCGCCGATATCGATGGAGATGCCGTCGCAGCATGTCGCCAATGGCTGCCCGAAGTACACCAGGGCGCATTCGACAATCCCAAGGTCAAACTCGAGATCGGTGACGCGTACGACTACATCGCTCGGACAAGCGGCTGGGACGTGATCATCGCCGACCTGACCGACCCCATCGAAGAAGGGCCGGCCTACAAGCTGTTCACGCGCGAGTTCTTCGAACTCTGCCAGCGAGCACTGGCCCCGGCTGGAGTCTTCGTGAACCAGGCCGGTTCACTCTCACCCCCACTGATTGATCTGCTGGCACGTACCGTAAAAACGATTGGTTCCGTCTTCGAACACACCACCGTCATCCAGGCGACTGTCCCGACCTACGGATCGCCGTGGGGTCTAGCCGTCGCGAGCGAAAAGCCAATCAACATGCGACCCGATCCTGTGCTGGTCGATGCATTGCTGGCCAAGGAGACAACGGGAACGTTCCGAATGTTTGACGGCCAGACATTACTGGGCCTACTGCAAACACCAAAGTACGTCCGTGAGCGAATCGCCGCCGAAACCACGATCTACTCGCTGGCCAATCCGCCCAAGTTCTTCGCCGGATCGTAGTGCGTAGGTTATGCTTCAGCATAACTTTCTTCGGCGAAGTAGTAGGTTATGCTGCAGCATAACCTTCTTCAGCGAGGGCCGGTTGGCATCAAACGCAACCCAGAAGAGTTATGCTGAAGCATAACCTACACTTCTTCAGGCTGGCACCGCGTCTTTCCAAGCCTTTGAACAATGTGAGATTCCGCGACCCATCGTTCTGCCGAATGAAACGCTCGACTTGTGCCTCATCTTGCGATGATCAAGATGTATTCGCGCAGCCCCGTTGGCGTTCTCCTTGGGAGTGAACTCGTCCAGCGTCAACGCCGTGCCAAACTTCCGTAGATCACATCTGCGGTTTGTCGGACTGTCGACAGCATTTGGACGGAAACGCACGTCGAACCATCGGTTTGCAATCTCAAGCCCCAAGAGCATCTCGCAGGTTATGCTTCAGCATAGCTCTTAAAGCTGCGGAGTTATGCTGCAGCATAACCTTCGAAAACCTCAAGCCAAAATGCTGTTGATGACATTTCCGCTGACATCGGTCAGGCGGAAGTCTCGGCCTTGGAACTTGTAGGTCAGGCGTTTGTGATCGACGCCCAGTTGATGCAGGATCGTCGCGTGCAGGTCATGCACATGGACAACATCCGTAACGGCGTTGTACCCGAAATCGTCGGTCTGACCGTGGCTGATCCCTCCCTTGATCCCGCC
>DASYEA010001126.1:0-4483 GCA_036499265.1 Schlesneria sp.
ATTCAGGTCACTGTCGAGCCGAAGTCTCGCCAACTGATGGTGATGACTCCGCTGCCAGGAACCCCAGCCTACAAGGCAGGGATTCGCGCGGGTGACCATATCGTCGAAATCGATGGCAAGCCGACGGCCGAATTCGTCGAAGGTCGCGAAATGGACACCGCGGTCAAGATGATGCGAGGCAAAGCAGGCGACGTTGTTAAGGTCAAAATTCAACACACCGGCGAAGCGACATCCGAGACGATGGACATCGTTCGTGCCGTCATCAAGACCCCAACCGTGCAGGGTGACCACTACGACTCGATGGGCAATTGGTCATACATGCTCGAAGGCGAAGACAAGATCGGCTATATCCGCCTGACCAGTTTCGGCCGCAACAGCGTCGAAGAAGTTCACGATGCTTTGGATACGCTGAAGAAGGAAGGGATGAAGGCCCTGATTCTGGATTTGCGATTCAATCCCGGCGGTCTCCTCACCGCCGCGACTGCGATCTCAGACTTCTTCGTCGAAACCGGCGTCATCGTCAGCACAAAGGGTCGCAACACCGAAGAGCAGGTTTTTAAGGCCAAGCGAGCGGGAACGTTCAGCGGATTCCCAATGGTTGTTTTAGTGAATCGCTACAGCGCGTCAGCCAGTGAGATCGTCAGTGCCTGCCTGCAAGATCACAAACGAGCAATCGTGATTGGCGAACGAACCTGGGGCAAAGGAAGCGTTCAGAACGTGATCGAACTGGAAGGTGGCAAGAGTGCCCTAAAGCTGACCACAGCCAGCTATCATCGCCCTAGCGGAAAAAATATCCACCGCTTGCCGAAGGCAACAGAAAAGGACGAGTGGGGCGTCATGCCCGATGAGGGCTACGAAGTCAAACTGTCGAACGACGAGATGGGCAAGCTGTTTGACGCTCGCCGCGAACGCGAAGTTGTCCGCGGTGCCGATGCTCCGAAGTCGACGTACATTGATACCCAGTTGGCGAAGGGCATCACGTACCTGAAGGGGCAACTCACCGAAAAGAAACCAGAAGGCGACAAGCCCGAGAACGCCGAAAAGAAGGATGGGGTGGAACCCAAGCCAGAGACGAAGAAAGAAGGAGCGGGCATCGAACACCGCTTCGGTCGATCATTCGTCGAAGCCTTCCTCGAGTGGATGACTGTGCAACCAGGCCGCGTTATCCGAGCCGTCTAGTGCTCAGATGCATCAGGCTAATGAATTCCTAGAACCAGCCCGTGATTTCTGTCACGGGCTCTTCTGTTTGAAAGCCGCTTTTGAATCCAGCAGAGCCCCCACGACGCCTTCTTCTTGCCTTGGAATCATCCTGCGATGAAACCGCTGCTGCCGTCATCGACCAGCAGCGGCGTGTTTTGTCGAGCGTCGTGGCAACTCAGCATGAATTGCACGAGCGATTCGGTGGAGTCGTTCCTGAGATTGCGTCGCGAGCTCATGTCGAGCGCATCCTGCCAGTCATTGACGAGGCCCTGCGCCAAGCTAATGTGACGCTCGACGAGATCGGCGCGATTGCCGTTGCCACGCATCCCGGTTTGGTGGGATCTCTGTTGGTTGGACTGACTGCAGCCAAGACCTTGGCGTTGGTTCTCGATGTTCCGCTGCTGGCGGTAAACCATATCGAAGCGCATCTCTACGCTTGTCAGATTGCGGCTGAATCAAGCGTTTTTCCGGCAGTCGGAATGGTGGTCAGCGGTGGCCACAGCAACCTTTACGACTGTCGATCGCCCGTCGAATTCGATCTGCTGGGCTCGACAACGGATGATGCTGCGGGTGAAGCGTTCGATAAGGTCGCACAAGTACTGGGACTGGAATATCCGGGAGGACCACGCATCGAAGAGGTGGCTCGTAGCGGCAACCCTCAGGCATTTCCGTTTCCGCGCACGTTCCTGAACGAGTCCCGTTTGGACTTCAGTTTCAGCGGATTGAAGACAGCGGTTTTGTATGCGGCGAAGGGGATTCCCGGGGCTCGCATTCAGCCACCACCACTTGATTCGCAACGAATCTGTGATCTGGCAGCCAGTTTCCAGGCGGCGGTCGTCGATGTGCTGGTCGGCAAATGCGAACAGGCGCTTCGCCAAACCGGTCGCACGACGTTGCTGGTTGGCGGTGGAGTTGCGGCCAACTTGAGCTTTCGTCAGAGACTGGAAGAAATGGCTGCGCGACGACGTGTCAGCCTGATAATCTCTCCGCGTGAATATTGCACCGACAACGCCGCCATGGGGGCAATTGGTTGGGAACTGTGGGAGCGAGGCTTGTTCGCTCCCCTAGATACCGATGTGATTCCCGGCCTGGTTCGGAAGCAGAACGCCACTCGCTGAACTGCGGACAGCCGCTCCGCGTCAGCGAACAAAGCTGAACGTGAAGACATCCGTGATCGATGAAAATACGGGTGCCGCATTGATGCGGACGTAGCGTCGGTCACCCGAAACTGTCGCCATCGCATTCATCGCGATCCCTTCGCTGATGACGCTAATGACCGGCTGATAGCCCACGGCACCGCCCCCGCCCACGTTCGGAATGACTCCACCGGCTGCAGTGCTGATTTGAGCCATCACTGCCGTCCCTGCCGTATTGCGTCTGTTCGCCGACTTGTTCGGCTTGGGAACATCGGCATTGGCCTGAGCTCGACGCCCTTGTGAAAGCGAGATCCTGACGATCGCATCGGCCTGGCCCAAAACAACGGTCTGCGATTCTGTTTCCTCAGCGGGAGTATTCTTTCCACGAGTGATAATCAGACGAGCACGTTTGGCGACAACATCACCACGGATGTGACGCACTCGCAGACGATATTCTCCCTGCATCGCCGACGGACAAACGTATTCGTCGTAGCAATTCGCCTGCCTCGGCCCGTAGCCGTCGTGAACGAAAGCACCGCCACCGGGCGTAAAGGGGGTGCTCATCGAGCAAACCGTGCCCGAGGGCTCTTCGACCAGCAGATCAACGTCACCTTGACCGTTCCATTCCAGCCGCACAACGAGATCAAGTCGTCGCGCCTTGCTCATGGCCTCTTGAAGCTGCAGGGATTTGGCAATCTTCCCTTCCTTCATCAATTGCGGAATCGCGTCGGCTGCCGCTTGCTCGGCTTTCAGCCGCAACGGTTCGCGATCTTTTCCCCAGGCATAGGCGACAACTTCCGGAGCACTCCAGACCACCGCTTCGGGATTTCGAGTCCTGCGTGCAAGCTCCAATGCGAAGATGAACGGCTCGGGACTCTGCGGGTTCAGAAAGGCCGCCTGACGATACATCTCGATCGCACGATCATACCGCTCGAATTTTGCGAGGTAAGCCGCCAATTTCATTGTCGATTCGACATCGGCATCGATCAGATCCTGACTCGACATCAGCACTCGTTCGATATCAGTCTTGGGGCGACCGGCGGACTCCATCGCAAGCGCCAACGCTTCGTGCATCCATGGCTCGATAAACTCCCCGCTGATAATTGCCTGCTCCAGGCACGCAATCAGCTCTTCGTATTGCTTACTTTTGACGAGGTCGGCAACGACAACCTCAATCGTGATCGCCGTAACGTTATTGGATTCAAAACGCTGGCGCCATCGCTTTGCGCGCTCGAGGCGTGCTTGCAGCACATCGGGACTGGAAACGATAGAAGCGGAAGGTGCGGCGGGCACCTTCCGCTTCTCTACTGGATTCTCAATACCTGCTGGAGCAGCCTGATCATTTTGAGCGACTAGAAATTCAGCATCGCTTTTTTTTTAGTGGCCGCATCGGGTTGAATGGCGTCAAGAGGCTCAGCAGGGATGCTGAACATCCCGCCTCCCATACCACCCATTCCTCCCATGCCTCCGCCCATCCCACCCATACCCATGCCGCCGCCACCCATACCTCCCATGCCACCACCCATCCCACCCATGCCGCCGCCCATACCTCCACCCATTCCGCCCATACCCATCGGGGGTTGAATGGGAATCACGAGGTCGGCAACTGGATAGACGCGTGTCGACATCTTTTCGTCGGCCTTCGCTTGCGTGGTGATCTTCATCACTTCGTCTTCGATGATGTAGGTCAGGCCCAGTGGCTCCAACATCAGCCTTAGAGCACTGCGAAGGGAGATTCCGGTCATGACCAGAGTGATCTGTTGGTCGGTGGCCACCCCTTCATCTTGCAAAGCCTGCTTATCCAACCAGATTTCGATGTGGTGCAGGTCTTCCAGATAGTTCAGCGCTTCTTCGAGTGGATTATCGGTGAACGACACTTCGGTCGTTTCCGTTAGTGCCTTTTGGATCCGCTTTTCGTTGGGAGTGCTCTTCTTCAGGTCCACAGTCGCGTTCTGTTTGCGGCGCTCCGAAAGAGCTTTCCAAACGGCTGCCGGAGGGAATCGCAGTGGAGGTTCATCAGGAAACGGAACGTGAGACAATTCGACTTGATATAACGTTTCCAGAAATTCGTCGGCGCGGCGAGCACGCAGTCGGTAGGCTCGAACAAGTTGATGAGCCGATTCCGCATCGAAACGCGCCGCAGTCGA
>DASYEA010001127.1:0-3641 GCA_036499265.1 Schlesneria sp.
TGTCATCGAGTTGCAGGTATTGCAGTTTGACCAATTTCCCCAGCGGCGCGACATCGACGATCTGATTCTTGGCGAGATCCAGCGACTGAATGTTGACGCATTCTTCGAGCGGTTTGACATCCTTGATCTTGTTGCCAGTTAACCGGACTTCCATCAAATTGCGGCATTTTTCCAGGCCGGCCAGGTTCTCGATCCCGCGATTGGGGGCTTTCAAGAAATAGATCGTAGCGACATCTTCGTCGGTGATCTTCTTCGCCTTGTCCGTCTTATCGATTTGCTTCTGTTTCAGGATCTCGCGAATGACCGTGTCCAGATTTGCGTCTGGAAACTCGACATCGCCAGCATTCACGGCGGTTGCGATCGAGACAGTCAGCAACACTGCCAGATATCTTGTCCAACTCAGCATTCGTCTGTCTCCAGCAACAGAATCAGGGTGAGAACTCGTGGCACAATCGAATTCGTGCCAGGCGGGCATCGTCGATCTGTGCAATGTACCCGTGGCGTGCAGGGGTTCTCAAGTCCGCCTGAGCATTGAACACACATCGCGGTAAGACTTTCTGAAGAGCCGATTTTTGACCGAGTTCCCGAATTGGCGTTTGGCTCGCTACAATCGCATTACAATTCGCCGTGACTTTGGCAAAACCTCAGAGGTCGCGATGATTTTCAGAATTCAAATGTATTGCCTGGTCCAGCACGTCATGACCTGCGTGTTGTTGGTGACGCTGGTGGCAGGATCCACTGCTCAAGCCGACGATCCGGGGGCAGATCCCGACGCGCCCGCGATTTCCAAACTCATTGAGCGATTGGGCTCCGCGTTCTTCGAAGAGCGCGAAGCGGCTGCCAAGGAACTCCGGCGCCTGGGAAAGCAGGCGATGCCATTGCTGCAAGAAGCTCGGACTCACAAATCTGCAGAGATTCGCTCGCGAGCCGCTGCGTTATTGCGACAGCAGGCGCTGACTTTGGCAGAGGCCATTCATGCGTTCGCCAAGCAGCGAGATGAGGATCTCAATCTGGAAGAGGGGCTGTGGTTGATCGCTCGAATACTGAATCCTGATGTGCAGCAGGCAACTTTAACTCGCCAACTCGATCAGTTAGCCGCTGCAGTGCGTAAGAAGCTCGGGAATGTCGAACCGAAGTCTGTGGCACCTGATCGCATGGTGACCGTCATGCGTGAAGTCCTGTTCGATCAAGAGAAGTTTGGTGGTAACTTCAACGACTATCAAAACCCGGCCAATAGTTCGCTGGAGAAAGTATTGGAGTCGAAGCAGGGTCTTCCCATTTTAGTTTCGCATGTTGTGATCGCGGTTGCTCGCCGATTGGATCTGCCGATTGTCGGTATTCCGACTGCAGGTCGGTACATCGTGAAGTACGATGGCAAACGAGCGGCACCAGGCTTGCCGACACAGGACATTTTTCTCGATCCATTCAACAATGGAAAAGTCCTGACGCGCATCGATCGAATGGAGCTGTTTCCCGATCATGATCCCGACCGGATGGCAGATCCTCAGTCGTCGCGTCGCGATCTCATCCGGATGTTGAACAACATGGAATCCCACCTGTTCAATCGCGACGAGATCACGAAGGCGTATCTGGCGGTTGAGTTTCGCGTCGCACTTGAAGAGGCCGCGAAAACGCCAGAATGATTACTCGTGAGGAGTGACGCAGGGCTTGCATCGATCGAGAAAACTGTCAGTATCTGCGGCAAATGAACTCGACCAATTTTCCGAAGCAGCATGACTGTCTCTCTTAGTGATCCGCTTGACGATTGTGTAGCCGCCGTCCGACGACGTTGGTCGGCGACGCCGCGGGTCGGAATCGTGCTGGGAACCGGCTTGGGTGGCTTCGTCAATCAAATTCAAATCGAAGCAGCTTTTGAACGTAAGGATCTACCACATTTTCCCGCTGCGACGGCGATGAGCCATCGCGGGCGGTTGGTCTGCGGACTTGTCGGTGAATTGCCGGTTGTTGCGATGGAAGGACGATTCCACGTCTACGAGGGGCACTCGCTGGATTTGATTACGTTGCCGATACGCCTGATGCGCGCCTTGGGAATCGAACTGCTGATCCTGACCAATGCGAGCGGCGGGCTGAACCCCGAGTTTGGAGCTGGCGACATCGTCATGTTGACCGACCACATGAACTTCATGGGGATCAACCCCCTGGTCGGTCCGAATGACGAGCGTTTCGGTCCCCGATTTCCCGACATCTCCGAGACGTATTCGCAGCACTGGCGAAATATCGCTGCCAGCGTGGCAAGCGCCAACGGGATCTTGCTTCGCCAGGGAATCTACGTTGGCGTGACAGGCCCGAACTATGAAACCAAGGCGGAAATTCGCTTTTTTCGCATGGCCGGCGCGGACGTGATCGGGATGTCAACCGTCCCTGAAGCACTTGTGGCTGCCCATGCCAGCTTGCCAGTTCTGGGATTTTCCGTTGTCACGAATGAGTGTCTGGCCCCGAATACGGCTCCAGTTCGCGGTGAGGATGTCGTCGCGGTGGCCAATAGGGCGGCAGATCGCCTGCAGAAACTGCTGCTGGGCATCTTGGAGCGATTTTCGACGAGCCGGCTGTGAGTGCATCGAGGAAGCAGCACTGCCAATCGAAGCTTATGTAGCGGCTGCACCTGCACTTACGCATGCGGCGCGAGCGTACTGATCAACAATCAAACCTTTCGATGATATGTCCGACACGGCTTGAACCGATCCGTGATTGTTTGTGTCCACGGACATTGACGAATTCCCAAAGCAGGAGACATACTACTGCGACGAACCGTCAGGCTAACGCCAATGCGGCGGTGTTTTGTTCATTTGAATTGAGGAATGGCGACGCATGACGCAGCGGATTTGGAATTTCTCGGCCGGGCCAGCAGTCCTGCCGGAATCAGTGTTGGAAGAGGCTCGCAATAATCTGATGTCGCTGGGGAACACCGGCATCGGCATCCTTGAGCACTCACACCGGGGCAAAGCCTTCCTTGCCGTCTACGAAGAAACGGTCGCCCTCTGTCGCGAAATCGGTGGTATCCGCGACGACTACGATCTGTTGTTTCTGCAGGGTGGTGCGTCAACGCAGTTCTTCATGCTGCCGATGAACCTGCTTTCGAAAGACCAGACAGCCGACTACTTGGTGACAGGGGCCTGGTCCGAGAAGGCGCTGGAAGAAGCAACTCGGTACGGAAAAACCCACGTCGCCTGTTCGAGCGAAGACAAGAACTTCTCGTACATTCCCAAGACGTGCAGCTTCAGCGAGAAGCCAACGTATGCGCACTACACGTCCAATAACACGATCTTTGGAACTCAATGGAGCGGCATGCCACCCGTTCCTGCCAGTGTCGATCTGATCTGTGACGCGAGCAGCGACATCTTTTCGCGTCCGATCGACATCGCGAAGCATGGCGTCGTGTACGCAGGTGCTCAAAAGAATCTCGGTCCGTCTGGCGTGACACTGGTGATCATGCGTAAGGATCTTGTCGAACGAGGTTCCAAAGACGTGCCGACGATGCTGCAGTATCGGACGCACGCCAAGAACGATTCGATGTACAACACCCCGCCCACATTCGCAATCTACCTGGTCGGCTTGGTCCTGAAGTGGATCAAGCAGAAAGGTGGGCTGGAAGTCATGGGCGAATTGAATTGCCGAAAGGC
>DASYEA010001128.1:0-3542 GCA_036499265.1 Schlesneria sp.
GCAGCCACCACGGATGGGGTCTCCATGGGACGAACGTCCTCGCTGCGATCGACCGGATCACGCAAGTACATCACGCCAATCATCTTCAAATAGTACCAAGCCCCGATTGCCGCGTTGACTGCAAGCAGACAAGCGAGCAGGCGACTTGATTCTGAGCCTTGCGACCAAGCCGCGAAGAACAAATTGAACTTGCCCAGAAACCCGACGGTCGGCGGCAAACCGCTCAAGCTGAACAGGAAGACTGACAGCACCAGAGCGAGCGCGGGCTTAGTGCGGCTCAGTCCGGCCAAGTCATCAAGACTCTCGATGCGACGATTGGTTCTTGCGGCCGCTATCAACACCGCAAACGCCCCTAATGTCATCACGCCATAGGCAACCAGATAGAACAACAGGGCTCCAATGCCGCTAACCTGCTGCGAAGCCTGCATCCCGACGACGAGACCGACCATCATATAGCCAGCGTGGGAGACGCTCGAAAAGGCCAGCAGACGCCGGACATCGGTCTGGACGAACGCCATCAAGTTACCCGTGAACATCGTGATAACAGCCAGCCACCACAACAGGTTTGTCGCGGTCGGAGTCATCATCCACGAGTGCATCGCGGATTCACCAGCCGCCGCGGGAACCATCAATCGCAGTAGAGCCACGAATCCGGCAATCTTAGGGATAATGGACAACATGGCCGCAGCCGAAGGCTGTGCCCCCTGGAACACATCTGGTGCGTAGAAATGGAAGGGAACAGCGGCCAGACGGAAGCTTAACCCGGCGATCAACATCACCGTGGCGACGGCGACCAGTGCATTGTGAGGCAAGTGGCTGCCACCCGCAAACGCTTGATGAATCGCCATCAGATTCGTCGTGCCGGTCGCTCCGTAGAGATAGCTCATCCCGAAGAGCACGATCGCCGACGAAAAGATACTCAGCAAGAAATACTTTAGCGTGGCCTCTTGCGCTGGTGCGTCACGTCGCGGTAACAGCAGGAACAAGTAGGTTGGAATGCTGATCAGTTCCAGTGCGACGAACATCCCCACCAGATCATTGGCGGCAGCGACGAGATTGACACCCGCCAGGATCGCCAGCAAACAGGCATGGCTTTCGGCGGAACGAGCATCGTCGGCCTGGTTCCAGTGAAGCAGCACGAGAATCGCGCCGACGGCAATCGTCAGCCCACGGATAAACAATGTCAGGCCATCGGCGACGAATGGACCCGTTGAATGGGGGACTTCAGGTGCATGCCAACCGATCCATCCGGCGATCAACAGTGCCAGCAGTGACAGCATGCCCCAGCGATGCCGAAGACCCTCTGGCGCTTCACCTCGCTCACTCACCAGAAACGAAGCAGCGAAGAAGATAATACAAACGGTAGCCAGCAACACGGTCTCGGGTAAGACCAGGTGGATGGCACCATTCAAAAGTTGCAGCGATTCATTCACGGGCAGATTTCCGATTCGGGGCCTCGGTGCGGCCAACTTCAGCAAATAGGATTATCGATCAATTTCGGGAGCAACAGAGGCAACTGCAGCCGTCGGCGTATTCATCATCGATGGTTGAGCCGCAGCCAGAGCCCTCGAAGCCTGAGTATGACCATATAGCCTGGTTAACGATTCCACATCGGGACGAATCAAATCGAGAACGGGCTGAGGGAACAGACCCAACCAAAGGCACATTGCCAGTAGTGGTGCCAGTGCCAGGACTTCACGAGCATTGAGATCTGGAATTGGTTCATGACCGTGATGATGCGGCTCTTGCAGTGGCCCGAAGAACGCCTTCTGCAGCACCCCCAGCAGATACCAGGCACCCAGCACCACGCCAGTCGCTCCGATGATCGCAAGAATCGGATCTCGTTTGAACATTCCCATCAGCGACAGGACTTCACCGACGAATCCGTTCAGGCCAGGAAGCCCGATACTCGCGAACGAGGTATACACCATCGCAACCGCCAACAATGGCATGCGACTAGCCAATCCACCAAGTTCAGTGAGCTGACGGGTGTGATATCGTTCGTAAAACATTCCTACGATGCAGAACAGGGCACCTGTCGACAGACCGTGATTGATCATCTGCAGAATGCCGCCATTGATTCCTTCTGGCTGCAAAGAAAAGAGCCCCAGCATGCAGAAGCCCAAGTGAGCCACCGAACTGTAGGCAACCAGTTTCTTGATGTCGTTCTGAGCCAGAGCGCAGAGCGAACCATAGACGATCCCGATCACAGATAGCGTGCCAATCAAGGGCACGCCGACTTGCTCACAGGCTTTGGGCAGCATCGGAAGCGCCAATCGCAAGAACCCATATGAACCCAATTTCAGCAGGACGCCCGCTAGCAATACCGAACCCGCCGTGGGAGCTTCAACGTGCGCCAGAGGCAACCAAGTATGGAACGGGAACAGCGGCACCTTGATCATGAAACCCGCCGCGATCATCAAGAACAGAATGATCTGCGTTTCGACAGGTAAGCCGTGCGCCGCCAATTGCGCAGCAATCGCCGGAATCGACAACGGCGTTGACAGCGGTGTGCCCTGCACAATGCTGTCTTGATAGGTTTCCAAGGACAACCAGATCAGGCCGAGCAGCGTGACCACGCTCCCCGCAAAAGTGTAAATGAAAAACTTGCCCGCAGCGTACCGACGAAGTGGGCCGCCCCAGATACCGACCATGAAGAATAGCGGAATCAGAGTGAACTCGAAGAAGACGTAGAACAACAAGACATCAAACGCGCAGAACACACCGATCAAGCCGCTTTCAAGGATCAGAATGCTCGCGTAGAACTCGGCAGGTCGATCGGAGATTGCTGTCCATGAGACGAGAACGGCCGAGATTGTCAGCAAGGTTGTCAGCAGAACCATCGACAAACTGATTCCGTCGAGACCGAGATAAAACTCTAAGTTGATCGCCGGCTTGTCTTCGGTCGCCGCGACCAAGGTCATCCAAGTGTGCTTGAGTTCAAGATGTGGATGCACTGGCCCTGAGACAGATGCAGGGGTGCGCTGCACAGCAAAAAATTGTGATGCGATACCCAACGACACCAGAAACGTGGCGATGGTGGCCAACAGCGCGAACCAGCGGGCACGAACTGGTGGTGCCTTCGCATCAAGCAACAGCAGCATGGCTGCCGCTGCTGCTGGAAGGAAAATCAGGATCACTAACAAACTAGGCATCTCAACTCCGCCTTATCGACTTGTGCTGTTTATTCGCACAGGGATCCACGTGCTCGATCTGAAAACCGTCAAAGCGTTCCTGCCAGGACCCGCAGTACTGAAACCAGGCAGACGACCAATCCAATCACCATGACCACGGCATAATGTTGAACGAAACCGCTGTGAACAGGTCGCAACATCGCTCCGAATAGACCAGGCACGAAGCCGACACAATCCACAATGACATCGATCACCCAGCGATCGAAAAATTCGGAGATGCTCGCGATCAATCGCAACGGTTTCACCACGAAACGCAGGTAAAACCAGTCGATCATCAAGCCCTCTTGCGAGAATCGATGAGGGAATGGCATTCCATTCTTCAAATTCCGAGCAATGCCAGGTGACGAG
>DASYEA010001129.1:0-2602 GCA_036499265.1 Schlesneria sp.
ATCTGCGTTGACCTGCGGGCCAACTGACATCAGAGCGCATCCGACCTAGCCGTGGCATCCCTCGAGCAGAAGATCGCTTAGTCTAACCCATGTTTCAACACGACACATAAGTGCGACACGCACTAGCGGATGATCGGAATCGAGATCTCTGGCAATGGCACCGAAGTGTGTAGAGTCACAGGTATGGATTTGAAGGCTGGCGTTCTGGACCGCGGGTCCGATGAACGCGGCACTAACACGTTGGACTCTGGGCAATACATCGCCACGTTCCCAGGGCGGATCTTGGGATACGGCGTCAGTCGAATCCCGCGCATTGTTCCAGTCGCGCTACTGACAGTGACGGATTCATCTGGCTCGAAGCCAAGCCGAGCGATGTCATCGGGATGAATCAACATGATGTACCGCCCCTCGACCCCGCGGTACAGATCATAGTCTTCGTAAACGACGGTATTGAATTGGCCTTCGCTGCGGATCGTCATCAACCGCAATTCATCCCCTTCGCCCGCCAGTTTGGGCAAGGAATGAACCCGCAATTGTGCTCGCCCGTTCTTCGTGGGGAAGTCCGGGGTGTGGAACGTCCGCCCTTTGAGCTGGAATTCTTTCTTCGTCTCACCGATGGTCTTGATGTCATCAAAGCCAGGGACGACACGCGCGATCGCATCACGAATGCGATTGGTATCCTGCATCAATTGCCAATCGATCGGCCCATTGCGACCTAAGACCCCTTGAGCGATCGTGGAGATGATCTCGATTTCGCTCTTCAATCCGGCATGTCGTGACGGTCCACCGTCGCTCAGTCGGACGAAGTTAAACATCGATTCTTGAGTCGTTGCCTGCGGCTCTTCATCGCGAGCCAGCACTGGCAGGATGATCGTCTCATCAGCCAGTCCATGTGCATGCCCTGTATTCAAAGTCGTATTCAAATAGACCAGCATCTCCAACTGTTCGAGCGAGTGCTTCGCATAGGCCGCATCGGGATTGGAGCCATAAAGATTCCCCCCGAGGCAAAATCCAAATTTCAACTCGCGGCGTTCTGCCGCTTCCATGCAAGCCATGGTGTCGAGCCCCGCCGTCGTCGGCAGAGTCATACCGAACTCGGACTGCAACTTATTGAAGATGGCGTCCTTCAGCTTCGGTGTCACTCCCACCGAGCCGATTCCCTGCACATTCGAATGCCCGCGAATCGGCAGCAAGCCCGCATTCGGACGACCGACCATCCCTCGCAGCAGAGCCAGGTTGGCGATCGCTTCGACATTTTCGACACCGTACGTGTGATGCGTGATTCCCATCGTCCAGGTGAAGACCACATTTTCGGCTGCGGCGTAACGTGTGGCGATCGAGTTGATCCCTTCAGCACTGACACCAGACTTTTCGTAAATCTCGTTCCAGTCAGCGTCCGCCAAATTCTGCTTGAGCGCAGGCCAGTGATCGCAATATTGCGTCAAATAGGCTTCGTCATGCGCATTCATCTCGACGATGCGTTTGGCCACGCCGGTCAGCAGCGCTAAGTCGCCGCCAATGTGCGGTTGAATGTAGAGCGACGCGATCTTCGTCCCGAACATCAAACTTAGCGGATCACTGGGAACGCTGAAGCTGACCAGCCCCGTCTCGACAATGGGATTGATCACCACCACGTGCCCACCACTGCGACGAATATGCTTCAGCGTGGTCATCAGGCGTGGATGGTTGCTGGCAGGATTTCCGCCAATGATAAAGACCAGATCTGCGTGCTCGACATCTTCCAATTGCAGCGTCGCGGTCCCGGTGCCAAGCACACTGTTCAAACCGACGCCGCTCGCCTGGTGACAGTAGAAACTGCAGTTGTTGACGTTATTGGTTCCGTACATGCGAGCGAAGATCTGCAGCAGGAATCCTGCTTCATTCGAACTGCGTCCGCTGAAGTACCAGAAAGTCTCATTCGCTGTCAGCTTCTTCAACTTGCCGATGATCTTCGCAAAAGCGTCGTCCCAACTGATCGGCTGATAGTAGTTTTCACCTCGTCGATAGATCACGGGTTGCGTTAGGCGACCGCTGGTTTCCAGTTCTCGTGGCGAAAACGTCTGCAGTTGAGAAACAGAATAGGTGCTGAAAAAGTCGGGCTTGATGGCCCCTTGCATGTCCGAGACCATCGCCTGCAGCGATTTCTTGCAGACTTCGGGGAAGACACCGCGTTCATTGACCATACCCCCCTGCTGACCGCCCATGCCGACAGCGCACGTCTTGCAGGCATTCTTGGAACGCATGGCCTTCCATAGTTTCCACAATCCACCCGCTTCTCGTGCTTTGCGAAACGTATAGAGGACGGCAGGCCAGCCACCACCAGTTTTGACTCGTCGCATGATGCAGAGTGCCCAGATGTCTCAACGAAGATCGTCAATAGCGCAACGGCAATTGTAGGTCCGTTTGTGCTTCGTCTCAATCACGGATTGTCAGAAGACTCGCTTTGTCTCATACCGATCGCCATCGAAAACGGACTTCGGCGCTCGTTTTCATCGTCATGTGAAGTCGGGTCGGCACGAACGGCGAAACAAAAAGGGCTCGAGCCGCAGCCAGCGGTCGAGCCCTGAAACCAAGCGTACTGTTCAAGAAAGGCAATTGGTGA
>DASYEA010001130.1:0-6455 GCA_036499265.1 Schlesneria sp.
AAGGATGCCCCCAATCCTAACTCTGACTTTTGCGCGGTGATGACCTGTTCACAAGCCGACAAGAACTGTCCCGTTGTGGCGGCGTGTTCTCTGCGTGTGGCGATTCCGTTTGAAGACCCAAAGGTCTCGGACGACACCCCGGAAGAGGGGGCGACGTACGACGCGCGTTGTCAACAGATTTGCCGCGAGATGATGTATGTGTTCTCGCAAGCAAAAGAGTGATGGATGAGGTCGATCGGATCTAAGTTGCCTAGGAGTTGGGATCGCCGTTCTGCTGCGACGCCAGGAATTTGACGGCGTGTTTGAAGCCTTGTGCCGCCGCCGCACGGATGAGCTCCAGAGCTCTGGTTTGATCCTGTAGAACCCACTGGCCCTCGAAGTACATTCTCCCGAGGTCATATTGCCCGTGCGGGTCACCTTGATCTGCGCGAGGGTAATGAAACTGCAAATCGCCGTCAGTCGTACACTCCCAGTAGTCACGCTCGTTCTGATGTCGAATGCGAACGGTGGTGGCATCGATCCAGCGAATGTCTCCCAGCGCGAATTCGACGGCGCCCGGTCCATCGTTGCCAACGCTCAGCAACGTGCGGCGAAATTCGTGCATCTCACGGTCGAAGAAGATCAGATACAGACGCGTGGGAAAAGTTGAAGCGTCGATGAAGGGCTGGGCTTTCAGACGGCGATCGGGACTGGTGATCGGCTTCTTCCAGAAAAATGTGAACTGAAAGTCTCGCTCGATGATCTGGCGATGAACATCGACAAAGTGAGATCGATCCCAGCCAAAGCTGCTGGCACACTTCAGCATGGCACTATGGAACTGATCCAGGAAATAACGCTGCCGATCTCGAGGCGGGAGAGCAGAGAAATACATTGGGTCAAAATTCTGGCGAACGGTAGCGATGCCCAAGGCCTCACTCGGATCGTCACTGATTGTTGTCGATGTGAAGTAAATGTTGGCCTTCGATATTCCGCCGCTGGGTAGCGGTGTCGCGAGATGCTCGTACATCCAGCGCAACGGCCATGATTCCGACGCGTTGACGACGATCGCGAGATCTTGATTGGCGAAGTGGTAATCGATGAACCGCAGATACCTGGCCATGCTGCCTCCGTACCAAGCGACCATTGCCACCAGATGATTCTAAGTCGTGGAACGAATCGCCAGATCGGAAGCCCATTCATTCTCTTGTTGGCCCAGGATCAGTTGACGGACGAGGACCGCCGTCATTGGCGACAGTTGCAGACCTGCTCGGAAGTGACCGGCAGCAATAGTGAGATTCGTTGTTCCGGGGACCCGTCCGATGCGCGGCAAGCCACCCGGCGCATAAGGCCGCAGGCCGGCCCAGCAGCGTTCGAACTGGGCTTCACCAAGAGCAGGGACCAAGTCGCGACCGAAGTCGATCAGTCCTGCGATAGCGGCGGCGGTGGTGCGCTTTTCGAAGCCAGCATGTTCCTCAGTCGCGCCGATCAAGAGTCGGCCGTCAGGGCGAGGGACCAGATAACGCGGCCCCACTTCGATGACGTGCCGGAAGAGAACCTTGGATGAGTTCAGCAGGACGATCTGACCACGAATGGGTTCGATCAACAGGTCGCAACCGACCCGCTGGAGCAACGTTCGGGACCACGCCCCACTTGCCACGATAAATTCGGAGGCATGATGCTCTTCGTTGAGCGTCTTCACGGCCGTGACCTTGTCGTTTCGACGCTGGATATCGATCACTGGCGAACCGGGACGAAGATCGACTCCGGCGGACAGGCACGCTTGGATCAGGGCCTTCACGTGGCGTGGGTTACGGACTTGCCCCAACTCGGGGAGGAAGTATCCAGTGGAGATCTCGGGGTTGAGTGCTGGCAAGCGTTGGCACAGATCAGCACTGGTGAGTGACTCGACAGTGACTCCTTCGTCACGCCAAGTCGCGATTCGGTCATCCAGCGATTCCAGCGAACCGGCGGGTTGGACTTCTACTCCACCGCAACGATGATATCCGTTGTCGATTCCAGTTATGGATCGAAGTTGCTCGCTCCATTCGGGCCACAAGACATGGCTGCCGCTACGGAACCTGGCTTCCGTGGTATTTGCCTGACGAGGATTCCCCGGTGGCAGCATCCCCGCACCAGCCCAACTCGCTTCTTGACCGAACAGCCCCTGCTCCAGCAGTTGCACAGACAGGCCGTGGCGTGCCAGTTCCCAAGCGATCGATAGCCCAATCACACCGCCGCCGATGACAACAACATCACGGGAGGCGGTGGTGGACGAATTCGTCATCGGCTATCAGCATCTCGGCGGGAGTTCGGCGGATGGTCGCCGACGTCGGATTACTTCTTCTTTTTCGAGCTGCCTGAAGGCAGAGAATTCGCATAGGCCAAGGCCAGCGTCTTCGCGTCGGCATTATAGACGGCCCGCAACGCGGCGTCTGCCTTCTCGCCACCTTGAAGCCTCTTCACGAACTGGCCAAAGTTGTTCGGACCACCTCGCTTCAACATGAAGTCGACGAGTGTGAAGCCGATCGGGCCCACTTCGCCGGGGGCGAAAGTGCCGTTGCCGAAAATCTCTTCTGGCTTGTCGATTCGGGCTTCACGCAGGATCTCACCCGCTTGACCGGGCAACTTCACGATATAGGGATTACCCTTGCTGTGTTGATTCGCCAAGGCGAGTCCCGCTCCACGAATCACCCAGTCTGGCAATCCACCCCCGCCGCGTTTCAGGAATGCGCCCGTCACATGTTCAATGACGTTGACGTGCATCCCTGGTGACGATTCGGTTGCGGCGTCGCCGATGTCCTGAATCGCGATCAGGGCTTCCTCCATATTACCGGAGACTTCTGAGTGCCCCATGATTTCGCGAGGTACTTCGCGTCGATGGACTGACTGATTGAACTCTTCATAACCAAACCGATCCTTGAAGACGAAGACGGCGAGCTTACCCTTCCAGAGTTGTGAATCTTTCACATTGAACGAACTCTTCAGCGAAGCGGCTTGATCAGTCGCCCACTTATCGATCGCTTCGATTCGTTCGGGTGAGACGTCGCCGTAGATCAAGAAGTCGGCCGATTCTTTGATGA
The DNA here is from genome assembly GCA_036499265.1 of Schlesneria sp. Lineage (GTDB taxonomy): Bacteria > Planctomycetota > Planctomycetia > Planctomycetales > Planctomycetaceae > Schlesneria. The sequence goes on from DASYEA010001130.1 coordinate 3,060, forward strand.
CGGGCTCGCTGTTCTGGAAGGTCTTCTTCCAGTTCTCGGCCGTTTCTTTCTTGCGTCGCTCATTCCATTGCTCGGGGCTCAATCGAGCCAGTGCGGCGGCTTCTCGTTCTTCCAGAGTTGGAAAGCCCTTCTTCGGATCATCTCCGTCGAACTTGGCTCCTTCTTCGATCCAGGTCTTTAGGTTGTTGTACCATTTGCGAGTGATCCCGGTCTGATTGCCGGCGGGCATCACGGGAGTATCGTCGCCATTGACCAAACGCCACAGTCGGCTTCCATCTGGGTTGCCGGCAATAATGACACGGCCACTGGTTCCCCCCTGCATCACTTTCTCAAACGAAGCGACCGAGAAACCGCTGCGTTTCTGACGATCGTTATGACAGCGCCCGCAGGTGTCCATCATCTCGGGCATGATGTCCTTCATGAACGAAACTTTTTCGTTCCCGGTTGCTTTCGCGATCTCGATTCGAACTGGAGCAGCAGCGGGCTTCTTATCGAGCGATGCCAGTTCGGAATTCTTGTCGGCACCGTCGAACTTGGCCCCTTCAGTGACCCAGGTCGTGATGATCTGGATCTCCTTGTCCTTCAGCGCTTCGCCACCTTTGGGCATGCGCTGCTGTGCATTCGGCGTCACAAGCTTCTGAATCAGATTGCTGGCCTGGGCGTTGCCAGGAATCGCAAGCGGTCCGCGACCACCGCCCTTCTCCATCGCTGCATAAGTATCAAGACGCAGGCCACCCTTGGCATCGCCGTCGGTATGGCAACCGATACATTTGTCGACAAAAATCGGAGCGACATCGCGAGCGAAGCTGACGCTTCCCTTACCACTCGCCTTGGCCAGCAACGCTTTCGCCTTATCCAGTTGCAGACGGACCGGCTTGACTGCGGGATCGGTCTCGGGAACTTTGCCTTCCTTGATTAGCTTGTCCAGTCGCTGTTCAAGTTCTTTCAGTTCCGGTTCGGCTTCGTCGTACTTTTTCTTGGAGACGAGCGACGACGCTTTGGTGATATCGGAACCAATATCCTTCAGCTCCTTTTTCTGCTCGGGAGTGACAGCAGCAATCGCGACACTCACGACAAGAGCCGCCACCACCAAGGAGCAGCTCACGCGAATGATCGGAACGATGGGTCGCATGGGTTTGGTTCCAGCAAAGTCGGCGAGGGACAACAGCGCGCCTTGACCGACGCACGGATGATCAAAGAGTATACGCCAAAATCGGCATTCGCGACAGACTCGACGCAATTCACCGCCTTGCCTTCCGCGAACATCGAGCGGATAGTGGTAAACGACGAACCGCTAACCTCAAACCCCGAAAACGTCCAGAATGTTCGTTTTTGGGCTCCTCCCCCGAAAACATCATGTCCACCAACCTTGCAAACATCGAAAAGAAGCGGGATCGCCTGCTGAGTATCCTGTCAGGATATGGGCGAGTCGCGGTCGCGCTTTCGGCTGGGGTCGATAGTACGGTGGTCGCCAAAGCGGCTCAGTTAGCCTGTGGGGACAAAGCCGTCGCCCTGACCGCGGTCAGCTCCAGTTTGGCGAGTGGCGAACAAGAACTAGCCATCGATATGGCGGCTCGGATCGGCATCCGACACCAGTTGATCGAGACGCAAGAGTTTTCGGACCCCAATTATCTGAGCAATCCAGTCAATCGCTGCTACTTCTGTAAGTCCGAGTTGTATACGCGGCTGACGGAAGTGGCCCCGACTCTTGGCGTGGATGTCCTCATTAATGGGGCTAATCTCGATGATCGAGGCGATTATCGACCTGGCATGCTAGCCGCGTCGGAGTTCCAAGTGCGATCGCCATTGATCGAAGCCGAGTTCACCAAATTGGATGTGCGAGAATTGGCGAGACTGTGGGATCTTCCTATCTGGGATAAACCCGCCACACCGTGTCTATCCAGCCGGATCGCTTACGGTGTCGAAGTCACCCCCGAACGCGTCCGACGAATTGATAATGCCGAGCAGTTCCTGCGACAGGAATTGAATCTGCGCGAGCTACGAGTTCGCTGCGAAGCCAACGACTTAGCGCGGATCGAGCTGCCTATGGAAGCCGTTGCGACGCTGGTCTCCCCTGCCCTGCGGGACAAGGTTCGCGCCAAGTTCCATGAACTCGGCTTCCGCTACGTGACGCTGGATTTAGACGGCTTCCGGTCTGGAAGCATGAACTCGGTGCTGCCAGTGTTGCAGTGACGCGAGCGTCATGTTAAAGGCCTGCTCACGGATCCAGTAGCATCGGGTCAATCTCGTCGGCGCGTTCGTGCCACCAGGCACCGGCCTTTTCGTAGTTCCAGGATCCCGCGTCTTTGCAGGCTCGCAACGCTTCGGCCATATCATGCGGCGAGGCATACCGATCTGCGGGTTCTTTGGAAAGGCAGCGCATAATGACGGCTTCCAGGTCTTCGGGGATCGAAGGATTCCAACGCGAAGGTGGTGTGACTGGTTCTTTAGCGTGTGCGACCATGACGCGCCAGGCGGAGTCCCCTTCAAACGGTGGCCGACCGGTCAGCAGATAGTAGGCGACGCCACCGAGTGAGTAGATATCGGAACGCCCGTCCAGTTTCATGCCGATCGCTTGCTCGGGGGACATATACAGTGGTGAGCCGGCGAAAGGAGTTGTTGCTCCATGCCCAAGGACGCTAAGGAAATTGTCCCCTTCTCCGCGCAGTAGAACCAGGCCAAAGTCGAATAGCTTTGTGACGTCAAACACCCCGCCTCGTTTCGCGGCGAAGATGTTGGCTGGCTTCAGATCGCGATGGATCAAGCCATGATCGTGGGCCTCTTGCAAAGCCCAGCAGGTCTGGCCCAGGAAGTGAATTGTGCGGCCAGCAGATTGAGGTCCATAGCGTCTGACCAGGTCAGCCAGGCTCAGGCCTCGCATGTATTCCATCACATAGTAGAACGTGCCATCATCAGTATGTCCGTAGTCGAAGATCTCGATCGTGTTCCAGTGCGACAACTGGGCTGTCGTCTGAACTTCGCGTTCGAAACGTGCAAGCGCCGCCCGGTCGATGACTTGCCCCGGACGAATCACCTTAATGGCGCAAGGACGTTTTAGTAACTGGTGCTCGCCCAAGTGGACCTGTCCCATTCCTCCACAACCCAGTTCACGCTTCAGTCGATACCGTCCCAGTTGCTTCACGCGGTTAGCCTCGCGGCGCAGTGTCGAGATCATGGACGAGCCATATGTCGAGATGATCCCCGTTAGCACCAGAGCCAGTCCCACCTCTGCTGTGCGGACGGGATCGATCGTGGCGGCGACGGGAGTCAAAATGGCACGTGCAATCCACAGCACGGCCGTCGTGGCCACGACTGGTGGGACCATCATCGCCGCTGTGCGACGCCAGCCGTTTGGCATCAACATGCCATAGGTCAGCATCATGACTGCCAAGCCTA
>DASYEA010001131.1:0-9732 GCA_036499265.1 Schlesneria sp.
CCACACGAGCGGCGATTTGATCAGCAGTAATCAATGTGTACATCTCGGGATGCCATTCATCTCGAAGTTTCAGTGTCTGATTGAACAAATACACCGCCCCGCTTGGAAAACAGGTGGCGGCGTGCGTACCTTACCTTGATAACGCTCCGTTTGCATGCTCCCGCCGTTAAGGATCTCGTCGTGCCCTGGTCGTCGGATACTCTTTCAGGAAAACCTGCTGACATCTTTACTCCTGAAGGATCCGAACCGCCACGTGGCGCGGTCGTCTTCCTGCACGGCTATGACGGCGTGACGATTCGCGACAACCCCGCCTATACGAACGAACTGAATCGGCATCGCCTGGCCTGCGTCTGCCCCCACGGACCGGAATGCTGGTGGACAGATCGCCTGTTCGAACCGTTCGATGCGACGCTGAGCCCGATTGATTTCCTCGCTCAGCAACTTCCCGATTATTGTCTCGGCAAGTGGGGCATCGAACCAAGTCGCATCGGAGTCACCGGGGTCGAAATGGGCGGGCAGGGGGCGCTGCAACTGTCCTACCGGCACGCTCGCAAGTTCGCGATTGTCGTCGCGATCTCGCCCAAGGTCGATTTCGAAACATGGTACGGACACGGAACTTCGCTGGACCAGATCTTCCCTAACCGCGAGGCGGCCCGGCAAGCGACGGCGGTCTTGCATATCCATCCGCTTGACTGGCCCAAGCATCAATTGCTGCTTTGCGATCCGGCCGATCATTACTGCATCGACGGAACGATCACTCTCGCCAGCAAACTGTCGTCGACGGGAATTCCGTTCGATACCGATTTCCAATCAACTCATGGTGGCTTCGGCTGGGCCTACGCGAACGCAATGGCACCACGCGTGATCGAATTCATTGCGAAGCAGCTTCCCTGAAACGAAAAAACCTCAGACAACCTCAGTCATCCGAGGCTTCGTCGAAATGAATCTTTAACGAACGCGCTCGCGAATCGTGGTCCCGAATGGACCATTGTGAACGTGGACACGACTGTAATGCGGTCCGGGAGTAGGACCATACACGCGCGTCACTTGCGTATAGTTGTGCGGCAGAGCTCGCGTCGTCTGTTGCACAGAGTTCGGACCATAGAGCGGCACCGGAGCCGCATAAACAGGCCGGGCCACCACGACTGGGGCCGTATAGACGGGCACCGTGTACGCCATCGGTACGATCGGACTTGGAGCGACATAGACAGGCCGCGCATAAACCGGCGCAGCGTACACTGCCGGAGCATAACCGTAGACGGGCGGTGCATAAGCAGGGGCAGTCGCGTAAACAGGAGCCGCGCTGTAAGCTGGTTCCGAGTAGTACGCTGAACTCACAGCCGGACTCGGTGCCACCGCCGCATAGGGTGATCCCGGAACATAGACGCCGCCGGTTCCCCCATACGCCGACACGACCTGAGCCTGCGCCGTCTGAGCCGCCACCACTGTCATTGCCATTGCCAGAATCCATCGACTCATCATCTGATCCTTTCAAGCAGGGCAATGATGCGAAGGTCGCAGTTGCGACAGGAGGCGTGCCCCGATTGGCTAAATTATATCGATTGGGCAATCTGAATAGCTATCCACTGCGGGGCTGATGGCTATTTTTCAGGCTGCAGCACCGGGTAGAGAATCGCGGCTTTGCGTGCGGCATACTCAACACCAAACCGAATCGCCTCCAGCGGAGTAATGCCTGACGAGATCTTTGCTGCGATTGCGGCCGTCAACGAATCACCGCAACCAATCGGGTTCACCACATGCACAAACGGTGGTGCAATCCGCTCCAACCCCGATGGACCGAGCACCAGCAGTGGATCGGGACCACCGCTGACAATCACCCACTGGGCACCTAGTTCTCGCACTTCCGCCATGGCCTCGATCACTGCAGATTCCGTGTCCAGCGCTCGTCCGACCGTCATCGCAAGCTCTTCCCGATTGGGCTTCACGAGCAATGGTCGCGACGGCAGACATTCGACAAGCTCTTGCCCGCGCACATCCATAATCGCAGGGACCGTCGTCCGTTCCAGCAACCGACGGTAGAAATCAGGCGGCGTTTGCTTCGGGAGCGATCCGCTGAGGACCACCAACTTGGCCGCGCGCGATTCCTCTGCGAAGGCCTCGAGGTACTGTTTCAATTCCAATTCAGTCAGAGGCGATGAGTTTTCGACAAGCTCCGTCGTTGTTCCGGTCGCTTCATCGAGCAGAGTTGTACAGACTCGTGTCGATGCCGCGATGGACAGCCATCGTGCCGCAATTCTGCGCCGAGTGAAATCGTCTTTGATCTGCGTTCCGGTGCTGCCACCAATCGGACACAGCGTCAACGACTCAGCCTGCAGGTGATGCAAAGCCGCACCGACATTCAGCACTTTGCCCGAGCCGCACCACAGACTCTCGCGCGCGCGATTCACTTCACCCGTGGTCAATCGGTCAAACGACAGAATCTGCTGCCACGCAGGGGTCAGTCCAGCTGCCAAGATCACCAGAGTTGCTCCAACAACGCATACAGTTCGTCGTCTGAAACGTCGCGCGGGTTGCCGCTCATGCTGTTCCCACGCGATCCCGCAACCAGCCCTTGAAGCTGTGTCTGCTTGACGCCGATATCTCGCAGCCGATCGGGGATTCCCACACTTCGACAAAGTTGTTCGATGCGTTTGATGAAGCAATCGGCAGCTAGAGCATCTCGGCTGTTCGATTGGTCAAACAGGCGTTCCAGTTCCGACAGCCGCGCTTCGCTCACTTCGCGATTCACCCGCAGCGCGGTCGGCAGCATCACCGCACACGCCAGTCCATGCGGCACCTGGCACGTCACTCCCAATGCAGCCGCAACACCATGAGCCAGCCCCAGTCCAGAGTTCGCCAGCGCCATCCCCGACAGCAGTGCCGCCTGAGACATCGCCTCACGCGGTTCGCGTAATGTGCCATCGGCAACGACACCAGCCAACGCAGGGACAGCCAATTGCAACCCTTGCCGACAGAGTGCCTGAGGAATTGGAGCCGATCGCCGAGAGATATAACTCTCAATCAACTGCGTGATCGCATCCATCCCCGTGTAAGCGGTCGTCGTCGCGGGCACACTGACTGTCAGCTCAGGGTCGATCAGCACCAGACGCGGCACCATCAGGTCCGAGCGCAAGCTCTTCTTGTAAGGCTTGCTCAATGAGTCCCCGGCCGTTGCATTCGAGGAAATCACCGAATTCTTCGTCGCTTCGGCTCCGGTGCCTGCTGTTGTCGGCACGGCAATAAATGGCAAGGGGGGCTCGGTGATCTGCAATCCGCGGCCGACCCCTTCCAGATAGTCGATGACAGAGTCTGCTTGCCGATTCGTGGCCAGAGCGGCCGCCGCCTTGGCGAGATCGATCGTCGATCCGCCGCCGATCGCAATCACGACGTCACCCGTGGTCGGATGTAATGCTAGGAACGAGGTCGTCAGTCCATCGACATCGCGAACTTCGGGCTCCCGCGATTCGACCGGAAACCCCAGCACTTGCAATCCGGCCGAGGCCAGATCCGCTACCAGCCGATCAATGACGCCGGTCCGTTCGAGCGTCCGGCTTCCGGACACCAAGAATACTCGCTGCCCCAATGTTGCAGACAATGTTCCCAGTTCAGCACGCCTGCCCCAGCCAAAGACAATCTGCCGGGGTACGAGAAACGAATAGTTCATAGTCGTCGATCATGTGGAAGTCATTCAAACCGAAGTCCGCCAGTAAACATCAACCGGTGAATTCATTGCCCACTTTGCGAGCCCGTTGCGGCTTGTCGACATCAATTCCCAAGGCCATTCCGGCTTCGACCAGCAGATTCCATCCCGCGGCCAACTGCACGAACCCTGCCAAATCTCCGGCATCGGGAATGGTTACAGTAGGAAACATCGTGGGGCGAGATGAAATGGCAATCACCGTCAGGCCAACTCCCTTGACCAGCACGTCGTGGAATTTCTGTTCCGACTCTTCATAGGGATCAATCCAGACTACGACGTCATCAGCCTGCATGATCTCTTCGATCCCATGCACCGCGTAAGTTCCCTCCAGGTAGTCGCTACGCTTCCGAGTAATCTCATTCGTCTTCAGCGTTAATTCCTCAGCCACACCGTCATTTCGACCAGCGAAGTAGATCGCCCCCGCTTTGGCCAGCTTCGCTGTGATCGCAGGATCAATCGTCTGAGTCAGCGCCGTCCGAACTTGTTCCGCCAGTAGCGAAAGTCGCGAAGCCAGCGTCGGCTGTCCGGCAATCGCTTCGACAAGAGCTCGGCAGAACAGTGCTTGTTCGACAACGCTCTTCGTCGCGGCGACAGCCCCTTCTTTGCCGCACTTCAAGACATGGCCACGAGCTGCCAAGGCTTCCAGTGGCGAGTCGGCCATCGCGGTGAGGCTATACCGAGCGGCATGATCCGATCCCTTCAGGCCGTTGAATAGCCGAATCACTTCCGCGGTACGACCCGAATTCGACATCCCCAGCACGGACCAACCCTTCACGCAATACTGCTGCGATTGGCGGCCCGCTTCCGTATGCAGTACGCAGGGCCATCCCTGCTGTCGCGATTGCATAATGGCGGCTTTGGCAGGGAACAACCGGCTCGATCCTTCGCCAGTGAACAGCAGGCGTCCGGTGGCCGCGATCTCAGCCGCCGTGGCATTCACGACAGTCGGGTCGAACGTCTTGATCACGTCGGCCGTCGAAAGCATGTCCCGCACAAGATTGCACTGCGAATAAGGGGGTTGGTCAGCGATCACGATTCAATTCCTCATCAATGTTGCCAGCGAATGTGCGGCAATCTCCGAATGATAACAAAGACCGGCGTCAATCAGGCCTTCGCTTTTTTTGCGGCCAGCGACGAATAGGTTGGCAGAGGTCCCACCAAGGGAGCGGCATAGTCGAGAAACGCCTTCGTGACGCCAAAACCATCCTTCGTGATGAAGTTATCTGGCATCGGACGCTCGTGGTTCGCGACTTCGCTCAATGAAATCGTGCCGAAGTCGATCGCGTACGGTTCAGCAGGCTTGTTGGTACGTTTCATCGTAACCATGACGCCACCTTCACCGCGAGCCGCCAGCTTGACTGCTTGCTTGCCACAGGCAAATGCTTCATCAAAGTCCAGCTTACAGCCACGATCGGCCGCACACATCGGCAGAGACTCGGTCACCTGAAACTCACCGCGCCAACCGAATTCGTCCGCAATCATCCGATGCAGCATCATCGCCGCACTCGTGCCCCCCATCGCTCCGAATTCGACATTGCCGAACTTATCTTTCGTCTGTGAAACACTCACCGGAGATCCATCGGCATTGGTCAACCCTTCGCCACAGACGATGCTGGCGAAGCCATACTTCTTGTGAGTGGCGGCAACAGCCTGCAGGAACGCATCACGATTAAAATGACGTTCGGGCAGCAACAGCACATGCGGCGCAGTAAGGTCATTCCCTCGAGCCAATGCCGTGGCGGCCGGCAACCATCCCGCGCTGCGACCCACTGACTGGAAGATGACAAACTGGTCAACTTTCTGCATATCACGAGCCAGCACGCCCGCCTGCAGGACACTGAGCGCCATATAGCGCGCGGCACTCGGATAGCCGGGTGTGTGATCTGTCCCGTAAAGGTCATTGTCGACAGTCTTCGGCACACCGACGCCGACCATCGAGTGACCATTTTCGTTGGCGTATTTCGTGACGCGATGAATCGTGTCCATCGTGTCATTGCCGCCAATCATGAAGTAATAGCGAATGTCATACTTCTTCAATTGCTTCAGGATCGCCGGAAAGTGCTCGTCCTTCAATTTCAACCGGCTGGAGCCCAGCGCGCTGCCGGGAGTCGTTCGCAACCCCTTCAGGACGTTCGGGGCTTCGCTGCCGAGGTCGACCAGAAAATCATTCAACACCCCTTCGATGCCGAATCGCATCCCGAAGACGCGTCCGACACCTTTGGTCTTGAGCGCGCCGTCGACGACCCCGGCCAATGACGAGTTGATTACCGATGTCGGACCACCCGACTGTCCGATCAGCACATTTCCACCGGCCATTCAGCAAACCTTCTGCGAAAGAAAAGAAGAGTTGTTACAGCAAACTCGTAGTACATCGGCATCCGACTTCAGTCGAGTTGCCCTGTCCACGCCAACAGTTGTTTCCAGAATTGAGCATAGTCGCTACCGACTTCAATGGCCCCGGCACCGGGTGCCTGAGCTGTCACGCGAGTCGCTCCCCAATCGACAAATCCACCGACCCAATGAGGTGCGACATCACTGGCAAAGGCCGCGACGCGGCCGCGACCTCGAGTACTCGCCACCAACGCGGGGATGCTTTCACCAGTTGTGACCCACTGAATAGCGCCAATATCGCGATCATATCTTGGCTGATACGGGGTGACCTTCAGCCAGACGTTCCCATCAGGCTTGGCGACGAATCTGTTCAGTCCCCCCACAGTCGGGGGCCGTTGCGACCACGGCAGGCCGAAGACCTTCTCGTCCCGCCAGTCGGCCGGATGCAGCAGCGCCGGCTGATCGAAGTTAACTCGATCATCCTCAGCGCTGATCTCGACAGGTAACAGACTCGCCAAAGGTGCCTGATCCCAATCGCCGCCGAGTCCATGAAATGACTCCCAGCCACCAATCATCAGCAAGCCCATCCGGCGGTCGATCTGCTCGATCACCAGTTGCTGCAGTTCAGGAGCAAACTGCTGAGCGGGATAGTCACTGAGAATCAGCAACGAACGCGGCTGATCAACAATTTCGCGTGAGATCTTCACATGGCTGGGAACATAGTCGAACTGCCAACCGGCATGAGTGATCACCCCCGCGAGATAACTCGCGGCAGTCTCCAGACTCGTATCACCACAGTAAAGGATCGGGGCTGTCATGGGCCTGGCTTCAAGAATTCAAGTCGCTACGAATCTGCCGTCAAAAGTCTGCACTGCGTTCGCTCGAGAACATGCCTTTTAGCGGAAAAGAATTCGGACCGCGACCGCATGGACCGAGCAATTTCCGAACTTCGCACGATTACCATCCGGACTACTTGATACCAAGCATTCGATCGAGCGAATCGGCAGTCTGATAGACCAACGCTTCGGGCCAGTGTTGGTAAGGATGGAAGTACTCAAACGTCAGGTAGCCGCGATAATCGATCTTTTCGAATGCCTCCAGCACCGCTGGCCAGTTTGTGGTTCCATCGAGCAACGGTCGGAAGGCTTCCAGAGACGAATCCGTTCCTTTTTTCGTGAACTCTTTGAGATGCACGTTCTTGATTCGCTGGCCCAGGATCGGAATCCAGTGCTCCGGGAATTGGTACTGCATGATGTTCCCGGTGTCGAAATGAACGTGAATGCGATCGCTGTGGAGGCTATCGACAAAGTCGTTCATTTCCATCGGCGTCATCAGGAAGCCATTGAAGAAGATGTTCTCCATGTTCAAGTTGACCTTCAGCTTTTCGGCCGCTGGAATCAACTTGCCAATCGCTTCTTTCGCCCGCGCCAGGCACAAGTCGTTCGCCACGGGTTCATAGTCAGTCCGCCAGGGGATATGAACGGCTCCCGGGACAACCAATACGTTCTCCGTGCCCAGATCATGAGCCGCCTGCGCAATGAGTCCCGCTAACTCCAGCGCGCGAGCTCGCTTGGCGGGATCGTGACTCGTAAACGGATAGGGCCAGAACAGGAACGAACAGATACCGCTGATCTGAATCCCGATCTTGTCAGCCATCTGTCGAATGGCGGTATATTCTTTGGTCCCCGACTTCGGCGACAGATCATTATCGAGATCGTAGTTCAACTCGATCGCATCGAATCCGGCAGCCTTGGCCAGCGTCAGACACTGCTCAATCGACATCTTGTCCGGGTAGGGAAATGCCCATTGGTTGATCGACTTCTTCATCGCGTAGCGTTTTCTGGGCTTCGTCGAATCGCCGACAGCGGCCTGGACTGTGCGTTCCAATCCAAATGGTCCGTGCATGGCCGCCACCGCTCCTGCCGCGGCAAATGCCGACCCCAAGACGGCTCGGCGTGAATATCCATCCGATTCGCGAGAAGCTGGCAAATCCGTCATGGGCGACTCCAAAAGCATGATCAGAGAGGAAGCGGCTATCCTACTTCTCGGCCGGTGCAGCGGCAATTCGGGTGTGAGAAACGCAAAGTCGCCAAGACGCAAGGAAGAACAAGATTCATCTCTTCTTGGCGTCTTTGCGCCTTCGCGACTTGGCGTATCTATCCGATATGATGGTGTAGAGAACATGATGATTCTTGACCACGGCCTTGCTTCGCTTGCAGAACAACATATTTTGGTAAAACGTGCTTCAATGCTTCTCAAAGGCGACCCAACATGAGCCGATCCAGTAGCGGTGGCGCACGAAAGCCTGCGTCCAAGTTCCCTCAGTTGAGGAAGCAGATGCAGAAGAATGCGATCACCAAAGGACTGCAGCAATCCAAGATTCATCAGCCGAAAACCAAAGGGAAAAAACTCCCATGACCGATTTGATCAGTCGTCGCGACGCATTGTTGGCGGCCGCCGCTGGCTTCGCCTCGCTCTCTGTCCCCCGTTTCGCCACTGCCGCTGAACCGAAAGCCATCATCGAAGAAACAAGGCTGATCAGTTGGAAGCCGCCGCTGTATCATGGCTGGCCAACGATCGCTCGCCGCAAGAACGGCGAGTTACTGGTAGTCTGGTCCGGCGGTCGCGAAGCCCACGTCTGTCCGTTCGGTCGCGTCGAATTGATGCGGTCTCAGGACGACGGCCAGACTTGGCGCTGGCCTCAGGTCTTACTCGATGGTCCCATTGATGAACGCGACGCGGGCGTGCTCGAAACGGCCAAGGGATCAATCCTGGTCACGACATTTACGTCACTCGCCTATCAACCGCTACTTGACAAAGCGGAAAAAATCGTGCCCGGTCAGCCAGGAGCATGGGACGACGTCAAACTCCGCGAATGGAGAGCCGTCCATCATCGCATCTCGGCCGAACAGCGTCAGGCCGAAATCGGCACGTGGATGATTCGCTCGACCGATGGCGGAGTTACTTGGTCAGCACGTTATGAAGTGCCGGTGAACAGTCCCCACGGTCCGATTCAGTTGGCCGACGGTCGCCTCTTGTACTGCGGCGTCGAATTGTGGAAGCCAGAACGGCGAGTCGGAGCCTGCCACTCCAAAGACGATGGCCAGACCTGGGAGTGGCTCAGCACGATTCCGACTCGCGAAGGCGACAACAGTCGCGAATACCACGAATTGCATGCCGTGGAGACTGCCAAAGGCCGTTTGATCGCACACATCCGCAATCACAACAAAGCAAACGATCGCGAAATCCTCCAGACGGAGTCAGAGGATGGAGGTCGCAGTTGGTCCGCACCGCACCCGATCGGCGTCTGGGGCTTTCCATCGCATCTGCTACGTTTGAAAGACGGAAGACTCCTGATGAGCTACGGACACCGCCGCACACCACTCGGTAATCAGGCCCGACTCAGCAGCGATGATGGCAAGACGTGGAGTGGGCCGATCACGATCAACGCCGATGCCTATTCCGGTGACATGGGCTATCCGTCCACTGTCGAATGCGATGACGGAACATTGGTGACAGTCTGGTACGAGTTGCTCAAAGATTCGCCGAATGCCCAGTTGCGCCAGGCGAGATGGCGACTGGCATGAGTCCACTTTGGAGTTCAGTCAACTCTGGCAATCATCTACACTTCCTCGCTTGTCGGGGCACACGAGTACGAATCCAAGAGAAGGATGCAACAGATGATTCGAAACCACGGGCTC
>DASYEA010001132.1:0-7388 GCA_036499265.1 Schlesneria sp.
GACCCCATGCGATTGATGATGGCGTTGCGCGTACGTTCGATCTTCTCTCGGCATTCTTCGGCACTCAGCCCCTCGGCGGTGATCCGCAGCGTGATCGTCGCTTCGTGAGCGGTAATGCCGACATCGGGATCGCGACCGCGAGCGGTCAGTTCACCGAGCATCTCTTCGGCTTGCGATTCCCCGACGCCAAAGCAGTTGATGCGAGCGCGGCGGATAAATCGACCGCCACCGTCGAGGCGCGGCACGACCTGCTGGCGGTACATCATCTTCATTTCGCTGGGCACGCCCGGCATGGCGGCGATGTGACATTCTTTGCCATCGCCACGAGGCAACGTCATCCAGACACCGGGGGCGGTCCCGCGTGGATTCGGGAGCGGTTGAGCCCCGATCGGAAACATCGCCTGCATCACGTTGCGCTCAGGCATCGGCCGATTGCGACGCGCGAACATCGTCTTGATATGTTCGAGCGATGCGGGATGCAGTTCGAGTTCGACGCCCGCGACCTTCGCGAGAGCTTCGCGCGTCAGATCGTCGAGTGTCGGGCCCAGTCCACCCGTGATCAGGACCACATCGCTGCGTTCGGCGGCGGTGCGGATGGCGGCGACCATTTCTTCCAGGTCGTCCCAGATCGTGCAGTGAGCCCGCACGGGAATCCCGATCTCCGCCAACTCCAGGCTGAGCCACTGACTGTTTGTATCAAGCTTCGCGCCGGAGGTAATTTCCGTTCCGACGGCGATAATTTCGGCCGACATATTCGGTCCTGCGATTTCAATGTTGTCTGATCAAGCTGCTGTGTCAGATCCGGTTGTGAATATGACGGCCGGTACTTTACCTGTGCAGACCACTTGCGGGCAACGTGGTGGAGCGAAACCGTCACCGACAGCGATCCGAACGGCTGCACGTTCCCTTCACTTCGGCGTTCCACAATCAGTAGGGGAGCGTCTCGAATCGGTAACTACTGAAGTGTGACACTTCCCGAGGTTAGAACCCCCAATCTGGAACGGAACGATGACGACTTCGGCAAAATCTGCCGGTTGCGACGCAGACTATTTGCGGCAAATCGGATCCAGCGCCAAATCGAGGCCAGGAAAGGTCATAAATCTACCGGTACCACAAACTTCTGTTGCCAGTTTATGGCAAAAGCACTATCAGACGACGAATTCTTCCAAACAATTCATTCACATTTGCTGCTCGTTGCCAATCTCGCCAGGGACTGGGCGTCTCTCACGCCGTCCCCCAATCTCTGGCGAGTTTGACCACGTCAAAAATCGGCTTGGTCGGCTCTCGTTACATCGTCGGCAACAGCGACTGGCCCGGCAGGCGTTGTTGAATAGTTGTCTAGTGCGCTCCCTTTGCAATTAGCGGCGTCATGGGCCCACAGTTGCGGCTGCTTTTACTACTGATGATTGGTTGTGGACCGAGTTGCCTCGGATGCGCCACGACTCCGTATCGGTACGGCCGCTTCGCAGAAACGATCGCCGAAAATCAGCCTCCACCTGAGATTCAATTTGAGCACGGCAAGCCGAACAAATTTCTAGATGGGATGTCCTGGGTCATTGGGTTCCCGACTCGCATCCTGCCGATGAGCCCCAAGGTGAACAATCACGATTTCACCGAAGAGACATCGACCAAGCTGACCGCCTACATGCAGGACAATGATCTGGGCGATGTCCTGGTGCGAGTGAATCAGTACGACCCGATCGGCGAATGGAAGCGGTTGTGCCGCAACGATCGCATCTCGCCAGGTTGGAGATTCACGTTTGGGACGGCCGGATTGATCAATTACACGCTGCTTCCCTGTCGGGTCTTCGGCGGAGACATGTACAACCCCTTTACGAACTCGCTGTACGTCAATTCGGACGTTCCCGCCTTGCTGATCAGTGAAGCCGCCTATGCGAAGGACATTCACGCACGGCGTCTGCCAGGGCCCTATGCCTCATTCAACGAGTTGCCGGTTCTCGTGCTCTGGCGCTACACTCACGCCGTGAACGATACGCTGGGCTATGCTCAGTTGAACGGCGATTGGGAAACAGAGCGCGAGACTTATCGCGTGGTGTATCCGATCATGGGGATCCAAGTAGCGCTTGGAGGCCATTCGGCGCTGTCGCTACGGACAGGCCTGCCAATGATCACAGTTCCGATCACGGCGATCGGTGGAGCCATCGCGGGTCACACCTATGGGCAATCGAAAATTGCCAAGCGAGAACGAGAACGCGAAGAGACAGGTGTCTTAGGATTCGACGACGAAGAGAACAACCCCGGTTACTTCCACTTGCCACCTCCGTTGACGCGACAATCCGACATTCAGCTTACAATTGGCATTGAAGACCAACCGGTCCGCAAGTAGCCTTCTCGCTCCGCCGAGAAGTGTGCCGATGAACGTGACGCTGTGATTGCCATCACGCCCGATGCAAAACCGGGCGCTGATTCGCGGTTGGCTTTCTTCTCGCGGAGAGAAGGCTACATAATTGCGGACGTTGAAATCATCTTCGAATCTCGCAATCGCTCTTTGTTGATTCCCTGTGACCGAATATCATCCAGTGGACGACATTGCCCACGTGCAGGGATGCAAGACGGGGCAGACAATGATGCCCATTGCTGCCCGAAAAGGATTGAATCATCGCTGCTCATCAACACGACTCACCCGATCACGAAGCGCCACTCTGGTTCGACTTCATCGAACCGGCGACTTGCCTCGCTGGCATGCTGGTCGGGCTGGGTCTGCAGTATCAGTTCAGCGGCCACGTCACCGGGTCGAACAACTATGAACCCTGGTATGTCTTGCTCGCCTATGCCATCTCGTTCGTCGCCGGTGGCGGTCGGACATTGTGGGAAGCGCTGTCGGATCTGATTCATGGCGAAGTGAACATCGATCTGCTGATGATCCTGGCGGCGGTCGGGGCCGCCATGCTGGGGGATTGGCCCGAAGGAGCCGTGCTGCTATTCCTGTTCTCGCTGTCGCATGCCCTGGAACATATCATCATGGGGCGAACTCGCGGCGCGATCACAGCCTTGATGAAACTGACGCCCGATGAAGCGACGGTCATTCGACAAGGGCAACAGCTAACAATACCAGTCGGCCAACTCGTTGTCGGCGACCGCATCGTGGTGCGGCCTTCCGAACGGATTCCAGCAGACGGTGTGGTGCTGGAAGGCCACACCGTTGTCGATCAATCGCCCATGACCGGCGAGTCGATTCCTGTCGAGCGTCAAGTCGGCGACCCGGTCCTTGCTGGAACGATGAACCAGCACGGCGCGATTGAGATCGAAGTGTCGCGCATCGCCAGCGAAACAACGTTGGCGCGAATGATCAACATGGTCGAATCCGCGCAGTCGGAACGAGCCGTCTCGCAGCAGTTCACCGAATGGTTTGGTCAGAAGTACACCTGGATCGTGCTGGTGGGAACCGCGGCCGTGTACTTGATCGGTGTCTACGTTCTAGGCGACTCAATACGGAGCTCGTTCCATCGCGCGATGACGGCACTCGTCGCGGCGTCTCCTTGTGCGGTAGTCATTTCGATCCCCTCGGCAATCCTGTCTGCGATCGCCAGTGCCGCTCGTGGTGGAGTGTTGTTCAAAGGGGGCAGCCATCTGGAACAGACCGCCCTGCTGGAGGCGATGGCATTCGACAAGACCGGCACATTGACCATCGGGCAACCGCAACTGAACAGCATCTACACAGCGGCCGGTGTCTCCGAGACCGAATTGGTGACGATCGCTGCCGGCTTGGAATCTCTATCCGAACATCCGCTAGCGCGGGCTGTCACGGAAGCGGCGAAACTGCGCGGCATCGCCATCCCGGACGCCGATGATGTCGAAGCCGTGATCGGTCATGGCGTGTTCGGACTGATCAACGGCCAGCGTCGCTGGGTCGGCAAGTTGACTTGGTTCGAAGACACTGGCACTCCCTGTGAACCGGGGTTGTCTCAACAGGCGGTGGCCCTGCAAGCGATTGGCAACACGTTGATCGGCGTCGCAGATGAACACCGCGTCCTCGGTATCCTGGCGGTCTCAGACACATTGCGCCCGACGGCCGCGTTGGCGATCCAGGAACTGCGAGCGATGGGGATGAAGTCGCTGACGATGCTCTCTGGTGATCATCAAAGCGTGGTGACTCATATCGCCGGCGAACTTGGTATTGAAGGTGAAGGCCAATTGTTGCCTGACGAAAAGCTGCAGCGGTTGGCGATCATCAAGAAAGAAATCGGCCCTGTCGGAATGATCGGCGACGGTATCAACGATGCCCCGTCATTGGCAGGTGCCAGTGTCGGGTTCTCGCTCGGTGGTGCCGGAACAGATGTCGCACTGGAAACGGCAGATATCGTGCTGATGGCCGACGATCTGCGTCGGTTGCCCTACGCGATCGCGCTCGCCAGGAAGTCGCAGCAGATCGTGAGACAAAACCTGATCCTGGCATTCGGTACGATGGGAACGTTGCTGGTGCTGACGTTCGTCATGGTCCTGCCTCTGCCTGTGGCGGTTCTGGGTCATGAAGGAAGCACCGTCATTGTGATTCTGAATGGCCTGCGGATGCTCGCGTTCCCCAAGCCGCGCTCGCTGCCAACCAACGCCGCCTGAATGAGCGTGCGTGATTCTGCTGGTGGGAAACTTCATTTCGGGTACCACTGGCGACGGCTTTACGTCGCCAGTGTCTTACCAAGGTTTCGGCGAGTAAACGATGCGTGGTGAGGCTGAATGTTGCATATGCTCGTCACACGTTCAAAGCGATTGCAGCGACGCGAAGACACTGGTGGCCCAGAGCAGCCACCAGTGGCACCCAACTTGAAATCCAAAACCAGCATTATTGCGCACATTCATTGAGCGCGATCTCGACGTAGCTCATCTCGCCAGGAGATTGGGCGGAGGTCGATGTGCCAACGACCTCCGATAATGTCCCCCCCAAGGTCTTGGCGACCTAGGCCATGAAGACGCTGCGAACAGTAACTGACGTCGACGTAAGCTAGCTGGTTACATTATCATTCGCATCGCCGGTTAGCCGGCTTGCGACGATGGAGCGTCGTCCGCGCCATCGACCTGTCACCTCTTGGTCGGTCCTTTGTTTTGATGGCTGGAATACTATGACGGAAGTTAGATCCACACCTGCCGTTGCGCCGGCATCCGTCGTCGCCAAACCCGCCGCGCCGATCAAACCTCGCAGTCGCTGGTTCAGCCGTCTGTTGATGCTGCTCGGGTGCGGTCTGGCCATTGTCGGTTGGTGCGCGCCGATGATCGTCGCCCAGACCGATTTGAAACAGCAAGTCCCGAAGCTGCTGTTTCCGCTGTATCCCGGCAAAGTCGAAATCGGTTCGGCGTCGCTGGGCTGGCTGCAGTCGGTGGTCGTCCGCGACCTGCACGCAACGGATGCGGAAGGCAATCCATTTCTGGATGTGAAAGAGTTCTCGACCAGTCTGCCACTGTGGAAGCTGGCCGTCAGTCAGGCCAAACTAGGTCGACTGATTCTGCTGGAACCGAAGGTCAATCTGCAGTTCCGCGCCGACGGATCGAACGCCGAAGACGTCCTCGCCAAAATGCTGAGCGGCCCGCCGAGCAAAGCGCCGATCCCTGATTTCGATCTGGAAGTCCACGGCGCGACTGTCGTGATGGAGCACAAAGAGACTTCGCGCTCGTCAACGATTCAACCGCTGTCGCTCGTCGTGCAGTCCCAGAAGGGAGCGATCGAAGAGTTTGAAATTACGATCGGTGACGTACCTGACAAGGACGCCGCTTCGCTGCAGCCCGCTACCGATTGGCTGGCCTTCCGATACGGTAACGAGCCGACTCAGGACGGTGTTGCGATGACGCCCGGTTCCAAGCACATTCGCTTGAAAGCTGTGGGCTGGAATCTCGACAAGCTGCTGCCGGGATTGGCCCGCGTTGAACCGACTGCCGAACTCGCGGGAACGATCGATGCCGATGCACGCAGTCAGGTCAACCTCGCAGATGCCCCCTCCGACTGGACGAAGTACGAATGGAGTTGGGATGGACGAATCACCGCCAGTAAATTCGTGCTGGCCGGGTTGTCGGCATTGAAGCAAGATCGCGTCACTCTTGAATCAACATCCCTGGCAGGCCGCGTGGCCGCTCAGCAGCAACGTCTTTCGATGCAAGGCCTGCAACTGCAGACCGAAGTCGGCGAACTGACTGCGACCGGTGATATCCCGCTGGCAGGAATCGAAGCGTCACCCCTGAATGCATTCAGCTCAATCCTGTCCGACCAGGACTACACGATTCACGGACACCTCGATCTGCAACGACTTGCCGCGCTACTGCCGAATACCCTGCGAGTTCGCGAAGGAACGCAGATCACCAGCGGCAGTGTCGATGTGAATCTGAAGAGCGAACTGCAAAACAGTGCCCGAACTTGGACGGCAGACGCCACTGTCGACAAGCTGGCTGCCACCAATCAAGGGAAACCCGTCACTTGGAACGAGCCCATCAAGCTGAACTTGCTGGCTCACCGCGCTCAAGACCTGGTCACGATCGATCAGATGACCTGTCAGTCTGATTTCTTCAAACTGACGGGCAAAGGCTCGCTGACCGATGCCACGTTCACCGCCAACGGCGACCTCAATCGCTTGGAAGAAAATCTGCAGCAGTTCATCGATCTGGGCATCGACAAGATCGCTGGCAAGCTGAAGATCGAAGGCGAGATTCGCCGAGCCGAAGCGGACCAGGTGACGCTGACTGCCGTTGTGCAGATGGACAACTTCCAGTGGAATCTGTCCAAGGATACCGTCTGGCAGGAAGCTCAATTGGTCCTGGGGATGCATGCCGCCGCGCAGACGACCGGCGAATCTACTCTGACGCAGATTCAATCGGGTGACATGAAGTTAACGAGCGGCCCGGACACTCTCGTGGCCTCACTCCAACAGCCCGTAGACCTCACCTCCAAAGCTCCCACGTATGCTGTCAAAGCGTCATTGGGCGGCAACCTGCAGACTTGGCAGAACCGGCTGCGGCCTTTCGTTTCGGTCGCGGGCTGGCAATTCGGTGGCACGACGAAGATCGATACGACGATCACCGCGAACCCCGATCAGATTGAGGTGATCAGCCTGACCGGCGATGTCACCAATCTGGATGCTCGCGGACCTCAATGGTGGATCAAAGAGCCACAGGTGAAGCTCGAATCGGCTGGTGTCTGGTCGGTCGCGCAGAGCCAATGGACCTCGCCACAGACCACCGTGACGGCTACGGCCCTGGCGGTTCGCGTTCACGAGTTGCTAGTTGACCTCAAGCCAAACGGTCAACTCGAACGAATCACCGGCGATGCCGCTTATCGTGGCGACCTGGACAAGCTGTCACGCTGGAAGAACCAGGCGCTGCCCATTCCATTCTATACACTCATGGGAACGCTTGAAGGTCGAGCGAACCTGATCGAAGAAGGGACC
>DASYEA010001133.1:0-3024 GCA_036499265.1 Schlesneria sp.
CAGACCGGCCGTCACATCGTCTACCCCAAGGAAACGCCTCTCAGCAACCTGTGGCTGTCAATGCTCGAACGAGTCGACGTCAAAGTGCCGTTCTTGGGTGACAGCACCGGGGCGTTGTCGAGCCTGATGGGGTAAGAGTTGAGCCACGGATTGACACTGATGAAACACGGATTTTGAAGGAAGATGCTCGACCTTTTTTCAGTCATTCTCGCGCAGGCGGTGATCCAGAGTGTTGTCAGCACGTTGGTGTCGCGGACGACGGCAGTTCGGTAGTTGGTGACAACCGCTGTTTTTGGTTAGCGATGGATTCCCGCCTGCGCGGGAATGACGAGACTTCTCAGCTACTGATGCCCCTCTGGTAACGTATCCTTTGGGAGTTATCCGGGTTAAGTCCGCGGAGGAAGATTGCATTTTCCCGGTTTTTGGCTGCTGATCCGTGTTCCATCCGTGTTCCATCCGTGGCTAACCCATCTTATAATCGCCGCTTCGAACCTCGGCCGCTTGTCGCCTGTCTGGTGCTCCGGCTGGTTTGTTTTGCGGACCTCTTCGATTCAAGGATACTGCGGTGCTACGGACTCATACCTGCGGCGAATTGCGCTCGACTCACGTAGGACAAACGGTGACGCTGTGCGGCTGGGTCGATACCTACCGCGACTTTGGTGGTCTGGTTTTCATCGATTTGCGTGATCGTTACGGATTGACGCAAGTCGTGTTCAGTCCAACGTTTGCTGAAATACACGAAATCGCCCGCTCACTCCGCAATGAAGACGTGATTCGAATCACCGGCGAAGTGGTCGCTCGTCCCGCCGACATGCAGAATCCCAAGCTCGGCACGGGTGACATCGATGTCCGCGGCCGTCAGTTGGAAGTGCTCAATAAGAGCAAGACACCGCCATTCTTCCCGACTCAGGCCGACTTGCCAAACGAAGAACTGCGATTGAAGTACCGCTTCGTCGACCTGCGTCGACCCGCCGTTCAGCAGGCCCTGATTCTGCGCCACAAGATGTGTAAGGCGACTCGCGACTACTTCGACGAAAAAGACTTCCTGGAAATCGAAACGCCCATGCTGGGCCGTAGCACTCCGGAAGGGGCTCGCGATTACCTCGTCCCCAGCCGCGTGCATGAAGGATGCTTCTACGCGTTGCCGCAGTCGCCACAGATCTACAAGCAGATCCTGATGGTCGCAGGCTACGACCGGTATTTCCAGTTGGCCAAGTGTTTCCGTGACGAAGACCTGCGAGCCGACCGGCAGCCCGAGTTCACACAAATCGACGTCGAAATGGCGTTCGTGCAGCAGGAAGATATCCTTAGCACAATCGACGGGCTGATGGCCCGTCTGGTGAAGGACCTGCGTGGGACGGAACTGCCGCTGCCGCTGCTACGGTTGACTCACCGCGAGGTGATGGAACGGTTCGGGAACGACAAGCCAGACCTGCGCTTTGGGTTGGAACTGACTTGCCTGGGTGACATCGCCAAAGAATGCGACTTCGGTGTCTTCAAGACGACGATCGCCAACGGTGGACGAGTCCGCGGCTTCTGCGTTTCCCAGGCGGCCGAGAAATATAGTCGCAAGCAGATCGACGAACTAACCGCCTTCGTGCAACAGTACGGCGCGAAGGGGTTGGCATTCTTCCGCGTGAAGGATGGCGAACTCGATTCGCCGATCGCAAAGTTTTTCAGTGCTCAGCATCAGCAGGAGATGATCGCGCGGTTCAATGCGAAACCGGGCGACTTGTTGTTCTGCGTGGCCGACACGTTCAAAGTCAGTTGTGCAGCGCTGTCGGCTCTGCGTAACCGTCTGGGCAAAGAACTGAACCTGTACGATCCTCAAGAACTGAAGATCGCCTGGGTCCTCGACTTCCCGATGTTCCAATGGAATGACGAAGAGAAGCGCTGGGACGCCGAACACCATCCGTTCTGTCAGCCCGTCGAAGAGGATATCCCGTTCCTCGAAAGCGATCCTGGCAAAGTGCGAGCCCAGTCGTACGACCTCGTCTGCAACGGCTATGAAGCCGCCAGTGGCAGCGTCCGTATCCACGACCCGGCTGTGCAACAGAAGATTTTCAACCTGCTCGGGATCAGCAACGAAGAAGCCGAAGCTCGTTTCGGCTTCCTGTTGGAAGCCCTGCGCTACGGAGCCCCTCCACATGCCGGAGTCGCTCTCGGCCTCGACCGGTGGGTGATGCTCTTCCTGGCCTCCGACAACATTCGCGACGTGATCGCCTTCCCGAAGACGCAAAAGGCCAGCGACATGCTGACCGGCGCCCCAGCCGAAGTCGATCTGCGTCAGCTTCGCGATCTGCACATCAAGGTCGATGTGCCGAAAAAATAGGACCTTACGATGCGATACCTGCATCAGGGTACATCATTCGGAGTTCCAGTTGAAACCCTTTGTTTTGGTCGTTGCGTGGGTGATGTTGGCGGCCGTGTCCTGTTCGGCCCCTCCCGACGCCTTCGAAATTCAGGTTCTCGATGAAGAGACCGGTCGTGGTGTGCCGCTGGTCGAACTGCGGACGGTGCATGACACTCGCTTCTTCACGGATTCTGCGGGATACGCCGCGATTCGTGATCCCGAGTTGATGAATCAGACGGTTTTCTTTTCAGTGCGCAGTCACGGCTATGAGTTTCCTAAAGACGGCTTTGGGATTCGCGGACGCGCTTTGAAGGTGACTGCAGGTGGTCGCGAAACGTTGAAGATCAAGCGACTGAATATCGTGGAGCGGCTTTATCGAGTGACCGGCGCGGGGATCTATGCGGACAGCGTGGTGCTGGGACACGAGGTGCCGATCAAGCAACCTCTATCGAATGCACTCGTGATGGGATCTGACAGCGTGGTGATGGCGAAATATCGCGACAAGATCTATTGGTTCTGGGGGGACACGAATCAGTTCCGCTATCCGTTAGGGAACTTCAACGTCACCGGGGCCACATCAAGCCTGCCTGGTGACGGAGGGCTGGATCCCACGGTCGGCATCAATTTCGATTATTTCAAAGGTGATGATGGATTCGCGAAGCCGGTCGCCA
>DASYEA010001134.1:0-5958 GCA_036499265.1 Schlesneria sp.
TTGAACGGTGACTTCAGCGGTGCGGGAGGTTCCTTGGGAGCGACAACAGGTTGAGTTACCGCAGCAATCACCTTGGGGTCGGCAGATTCGCCTGGCTTGCGCACCGAACGAGGTGCTGGAGGCGGAGCTTCTTTCAACACCGTGGTAGGAATTGGAGGAGTCGGAGTTGGTGGTGGATTTGGCGTGGTCGTTGGGGTCGGGTTAGTTATGGTAGTCGGTGTCGAGGCTGATTCGGGAGTCACGGCTGGAGTCGGTGTTGGCGGTGCCGGTGGAATGACGGGCGGCACCGGTGTGCCAGTCGCGGCGACGGCGGGAACAGATGATGGTGGTACCGTCGGCTTGGTGGCATCGTCCTTCGACGGTCCCTGCGGTTCTTGATTCGGATTGAGCAGCGCCGGTGCTTCTAACTTGGCCGTTGAGGTCGGGCTTACCTTCGGTGGGTTGCCCGGAGTCTTCTCTGCGGCCGTGGCAGGGGTACCCGTGGCGTCTGTCGGCAACGCGGGAGCGACGGGGGCCGGCTGTGGTGCCTTGTCATTCATCGCGACCGCCGTTGCCGGCGACTCGGGGGCTTTTACCGCTTCCGTCGATTTCTTAACTGCGGTTTCGGCATCGGCAGTCGATCGCTTCTTATCCTCAGTCTTCTTTTCGTCGTCCTTCTTTTCAGCGAACAAGTCTTTAACAAAGTCCCTCGACGAGTCGTTCATTGCGATGGCCGCGACTGCACACACCGCCAGCACGCTGAAGACGACCAAGCCAAGTCCACGACGTTTCGCCGGTCGACGACCCACACCGGGACTCGGTACTGAATCTGATGCCGGGGAAAGCGCCGTGACCTGTGAACCGGCCGCGGGCTTATACGTGGCACCACTGAGATTAGCCGCCGGGCTTGCACCACTCCGCTTGCTCAGACAGTTGCGCAACTCGGAAATGAGTGTCACACAGTTCGGCCAGCGCTGCGTTGGCACTTTGGAAAGCGCTCGTCCGACGATCGCACGTTCCTCGGGCGGCAACATCGAAAGATCGGGGTTCTCTTTCAAATGGCCACGCATGACATCAGCCAAGCTGCCAACGAAGGGAACTCGCCCCCCGCGAAGATGGCAGTAGGTGATCGCCAGCGAATACTGATCGGAGTGCTGCGACGTATGCCCTTCGAAGAATTCCGGTGCCGCATAGATCGGCGTCATGCTGCCGGTATGGCTGGTTTGGGCCTGCTCCAGCAGCCGGACCAGTCCGAAGTCGGCGACTTTCGCACCACCGCCCACCAGCAGAATGTTCTCGGGTTTGATGTCACGATGCTGAAAGCTGACCTTTTCCTGGCCATCATAGGGATGCCTCGGATCGTTCAGGAAATCGAGACCCTTCGCGGCTTCGTGGAAGTACTCCAGCAATTCCTCTCGAGGGATCCCGATGTATCCCTGACGGACCGCCTCCTGAAACCGATCTTTCAACGTTCGGTCCGCCAGTTCCATAGCGATGACCAAGTACCGGTTCGTCTGCCAGGATCCGACCGTGGTCAGCAAGCATGGATGCCGAAGTGTCCTGATAATATCCAGTGCTCGTTGTTCGACCTGTAGGCCGTCGGTCGCGAGTGGAACGAACTTCAACGCGACCGCAAATCCACCGGGAGCAATCGCCTTCCAGACTTCGCCGTAGCCACCGCGTCCGAGGCGCAACACCAACTTGTAACCCGCAATCGGTTCGCTACCGATGTGCAAGTCGTCGTTGTCGTACGATCGAGCGGGAGGCTGACTGGTCGGACTAGTGTCTTCGCGAGGTTTCGTTAGAGGTTCTACCTCCATTCGCGCGCGAAGAAGCATCAGCAGTTCAGGGCAATCCCGACACAATTCCTCAGCAGAAACCGGTTCACCACGGCTCCGCATCTCTTCGCCACGCCGAAGCAGCTCTTCAAGGCGACTTTCAATGGATGGCATGGGCGGGATCTCCGACAGGGAACTCATGCCGCGCGATTGCGGCTACCCGAAGGTCATGTAGACGGACATTCAGATCGAGGCCCCATAGATTTTAACGAAGCAGAAATAAATTTCGCTTCATGATCGAGCGAGTTGTTCAGTTTTTCCAGAAATTCATGATCCCAACCGGATCTTCGACTCAAATCCCGATCCTCGCCGAATTCGGTCGGAACGGGAGCCACTTCCAGATTCCGGTCGAGGCTCCCTGAAGTTCGCATTTCGTCCAAGCGACACAGATCCCAAGGTTTCAGCCAGCCAATTTCGACGGGCGATTTCTTTCGGCGATCTGCATCGATGGCAACTGCTTGTAAGAGACGCCACGGCCGCCTGTATCTATCACTGTCGGACACAACAGCTTGGAAGCAGGATCAATCATGCCAAATACGACACTTAATCGGACACTCACAAGTGCTCGAACCTCCGGGACATCCCAAATCAAATGGTCGAGTTCCCTGAACTTGGCCCCTAAGTCTCTGCCGGCACCTCAAGCCAAGCGATCAAATGTCGGCTGGAAGTTTTTGACTTCCGCCTTCATTGTTGCCGGGACTGCCGGTGCCGTTTATCAGCCGTGGAAGAGCGACAATGCTGGTTCCCATGCGGTCAGCATGGAAGACTCACGCAAAGCGGTTGATATTCAGCGGCCCACTCCGGCCGGCGTAGCCAATGTGGTGTTGCCTGCCACGTTCAAACCTTGGCAAACAGCGTCTCTGTCGGCTCGGGTCAGTGGCTATCTGACGAAATGGCATTCGGAATTGGGCGATCATGTCAAAGTGGGTGAGCTGCTTGCCGAGATCGAAGCGCCAGAACTCGATCAAGAAGTAGCTTCGGCGGAATCATCGGCTCAGGAAGCGAGTGCTGCAACAGTACAGGCCGTTGCGGAACTGGCAGAGGCAAAAGCTGATCTCAAGGTTGCTGACGCGCAACTCAATCGAGTTCGAGCCGAGTTGGAATTGAGTCGCAGCCAACTCGCTCGCCGCGAAAAGCTGTTGATCAGCAAAGTGATCACTCAAGAAGAATTCGATACCTTCTCGAGGGAATTTGAAGCGCGTACAGCAGTCGTTGCCGCGGCAGAAGCAGACGTCTCACGCCGAACGACCAACCTGGAGACACGAGCGGCAATCATCGAAAGTCGTCAGTCGACCGCGAAAAGTCGGCGATCGAATGTCGAGCGACTACAGGAACTGCAGGCCTTCAAACGAATCGTCGCTCCGTTCGATGGAGTGGTCACGCAACGAAATGCGGAAGTCGGCATGCTGGTGACTGGCCGTGAAGTCCTGTTCGTCGTGGAAGACGTGAGTCGCGTCCGAGTGCAGATCAGTGTTCCGCAGACCTATTCCATGCAAACACGACCCGGGGTCGATGCTGTCGTGAGCGTTCCGGAATCATCGATGCCCGCTATCACGGGGACCATTACTCGGACGGCGTCTTCGGTCGATTCGGCTAGCCGAACAATGCTCGCTGAAATTGAGCTGGAAAACTCTTCGCAGTTGCTGCAACCCGGCAGCTACGCACAGGTTTCGTTGAAAACACAACAGGACAAATCGAGTTGGACGATTCCGACGAACACCGTCTTGATGCGAGTGGAAGGACCACACGTCGCGATTGCGAACAGTCAGGATCAGATCGAACTGCGTAGCGTCAAGCTGGGCCGGGACTTGGGATCACGAGTGATCGTGGCAGGCGGCATCAGCGGAGACGAACGCCTGGTCGTGAATCCGGGCAACGATCTAACGAATGGAGCACCTATTCGAGTCAACCAGCGCGAGGAAAAATTGGAAGTCGCGCACCGATGACAAAGAGAGATGTGCGAAGAATCACAAGTTCGATCACCTGAACGTAATTCCAAACTGGCAAATGCGTTGCCAAGCAGCGAACCCAAATGCATCTGACCTCCTCCCTGCAGAAACTGAAGCTCGCAACCAAGCAATACCGCATGAATCTTGTGGCGGACTCTCGTCTGAACAGTGATTACGGCGTATCATGCGAAACAAAACGGTTGGCGCTCAGCGCAACTACAGGATCGGCGACGGCCTATGGGACAGTCAGGTGCAACAATGCCCGTGGACGACTCTCCGCTCACACGAGCAAGTCTATTGGTGCAACTTCGCGACGGGACCAATCATGGGGCCTGGCAGGAGTTCATGAAGATGTACGGTCCCGTCGTGTACGGCTTCGCTCGCAAGCGTGGCCTGCAGGACGCGGATGCGGCGGACCTGATGCAGGACGTCCTTCGTTCAGTTTCGTCGGCGATCGGGCGGCTGGATTACGATCGCAGCCAGGGGACGTTTCGCGGCTGGCTGTTCACCATCACTCGCAACCGAGTCTTCAATTTCCTGTCAGCACGTCGACTGCGACCACAGGGGTCGGGCGACACATCGATGAATCGAATGCTCGATTCGCAAGCGGCGGTGAGCGATGGATCGGACGTCTGGGAACTGGAATACCAACGGCGTCTGGCTTCGCTGGCCATGGACCGGGTGAAGAAAGAGTTTCAGGAAACGACGTGGCAGGCGTTCTGGTTGACAGCAGTCGAAGGGAATTCGGCGGCCGACGTTTCAAAACAAATTGGCATGTCGACGGGTGCTATCTACGTTGCCAAAAGTCGCGTTCTCGCACGTCTGAAAGAAGAAGTCGAGTCCATGCAGCGGCAGGAGGAAAACTAAGATGAACATCACAACTTGCCCTCAACCCGAAGAACTACAGCAACTGATCGAAGGCTCCCTCTCTGGGGATCGCCAAGTCGAATGCACGCAGCACATGGATTCCTGCCAGTGCTGCCAGGAGAAGTTGGAAGTCCTTGCGACTGGAGGCAGTAACTTTTCGCAAGTCGTCGTCCATGCTTACGAAATCGAACCGGTCGCGTCATCCGCGTACTGGCCTGCACTGAAAGAGCTGGATGCCGACCTGAGCGAGACGTTTATTCCACGCAGTACGCCGCGATCAGCCGAAGTGTCGCTGCAATTCCTGCAGCCTCCGACAGATCCTGTGTATCTCGGACGGCTCGCCCACTTCGACGTGATGCGCGTGTTGGGCCGCGGTGGGATGGGAGTCGTGTTGGAAGCGTTCGATTCGAAGCTGCAGCGTCACGTTGCGCTCAAAGTCTTGGATCCGGATCTGGCCTTCGACGAATTGTCACGTCAGCGGTTCTGCCGCGAGGCCCGCTCCGCAGCTTCGATCACTCACGAAAATGTGGTGGCCGTCTACCAGGTCGAGAAGGCCGCTGGAGATCACAACCTTCCCTATCTGGTCATGCAACTGATTTCGGGCGAGTCGCTGGAGCAGCGATTAACGCGCGAGAAAAAGTTGCCTCTGCGAGAAATCGTCCGCATCGCGATGGAAGCATCTCACGGCCTGGTTGCGGCACATGCTCAAGGTCTGATTCATCGCGATATCAAGCCGGGGAACATCCTGCTGGAAGGGCCTGAGAATCGCGTCAAGTTGACCGATTTTGGACTGGCTCGGGTGGTGGATGATCCGAGACTGACCCGAACAGGGTTCGTGACGGGTACGCCACTTTACATGGCACCCGAACAAGCAAGAGGCGATGAAGAGGTCGACTATCGATCGGACTTGTTCAGCTTCGGAGCCATTCTTTACGAAATGTGTGCCGGCGAGCCGCCGTTTGCCGGAAATTCAGCACTGGCAATTCTTCGGCAGATCGCCGATGTCAAGCATCGCCCTCTGCGAGAATTGAATCCTGAAATACCCGAGTGGCTGGCTCACACAATCGACACATTGCTGGAGAAAAAACCAGAAGATCGTATCCAATCTGCCAGCCATCTGGCGGAGTTGTTGGACTATGAATGGGCACTCATGCGGACATCGTCCGAAGATGTCCCCGTCGTGTGCCAGATCGCAATTCAGAAGCGCGCCAAACGCAATCGTCGAATCGCTGTGGGAGTTGGTGCGGCGTTCCTAGCCGTTGGTTTGTTGGCGGGATCGTTCCTGGCGGGCGGTCGGCGCGATGGAAAAACAGAAGTTTCATCTG
>DASYEA010001135.1:0-1872 GCA_036499265.1 Schlesneria sp.
TGCCGAGCGCGATGCGGTCGATCGCTTCACCACACTATATATGGCCGACAAAGTGGGCGCCGTCTTTCGCGGGCGCATCAGCGGGGTGGCACGTTTTGGCCTGTTTGCGCGCCTCGATGATACCGGCGCCGATGGCATTATTCCGGTCCGTACCTTGCCCGACGACTATTATATCTATGATGAAAAGCGTCAGGCTTTCGTCGGCCGCCGCACGCGCCGCGTCTATCAACTGGCCCAACCGGTAGTTGTGCGTCTTGAGCAGGCCGATCGCCTCACGGGCGGCATGAGTTTTTCCATTGTTGAAGGCGACGAGAATGGCAATGAGGCAAAACGGCCCGGTGCCAACCGCGACCACCGGGAATCACGCGATCAGCGAAAACACTTTGGTCGACGCCGATCGAAACGGATCGACAATTAAATTTCTTCCTCCCGATGTAACCCAAACGCCACAAGTTCTGTGGCAATCTTTCTTGTTATCAATCACTTATGTGGCTACACTGAGCATCCCGATTCGGCATCTCGACGCTTGGAATTTCCCCTCATCTCTTCTAGACATTTCAGTGCAGTAAAACGTGCGACGACCAGAAAGGTAGCCACAATGCGTAGGTTGGATTTGGCCATTTTGCGAAACTACATGCTAACCGGCATTGTTGCTTTTGCACTTCTTTCAGGCCCTGTTCTCGCGAATGACGACAATTCAGATGAAATGTCGGCCGCCAATGCGGCTGCAGCTTCATCCGATTCGTCGGCTGACACCGCCCCGACTCCGATTGCCCCGGCGCCCACGAAATCAAAGCGCCACAAAGGCGGCGCGATGGCAATGGGAACGCTCGACGCCAGTCCATCCATGGCCATGTCATCCGACATCGGTCCCGATCCGCTGGCTAATTTCGGCCCGTCGAGCGGCACCGTCGTCGGCAACCGTGGGTTGGAACTGCGCGATGAAGTTCTGCGCCTGCGTTCTTCCGTCAATCTGAACACCAACGAGTTTAACGTCCTGCGCTCCAGCGGCGCTGCCGGCGGCGTGCAGTATCACAGCACCGTAGCTGCCGTCACCGCCCGCCTGCAGAACGGCACCACCCGCGGCAACCCGATCCTGCTGCGCCAGTGGGACGAAGCCGATGCAGCACTCAATGAAGTCAGCGGTTCGCTTGGCCGCCTGAATTCGCTGCAAACCTCAATCGATGCCGATGCTTCATTGGCTTCCTATCTCCTCGAATCGATCCAGGCGGCTTTTGAGCTGTCCGGCGCGGTCGATGAAGATCACGATCAATTGAAGCTGCTGCGCGACGAAGTCAGCCACCTTGTGGTTCAACTCGACTATCTGCGCAACCAGACCACCAACGACATCCAACGCCAGACCACCTATCTGACGACCGAACGTTCGAACCTGCAGACTTTGGCCTTTGCCATCAGCCGCGGCGAATTGATGGGCAACAGCCTCGCGAACCGTCCGGTGATCGTCAATCCAACACCGATCGCCATGGTTCCACAGCCAAGCCCGATGATGTCGGCCATGACCGGCCGCGGCATCGGCCCGGAACCGATGTCACCAACCACCTATATGCAGGAATCCGGTCAAATGCCGGCTCCCATGGCATACCCCGTTGGCGGCGTAGCCCAAACAGCTTCGCCGATGGCGCAGGATGTTGGCGTTGCCCCAACAGTGGGCCGCCTGCTGGTCCTGATCCGCTACAACCAACCGGTTGTGGATTATGAATCACAGCTGTCACAAGCAGTCGGCACGGCCCTCGAACGCCGCCCGAATGCGCAATTCTCGGTCGTCGCGGTTTCCCCGATGGTTGGGGATTCCTCCGATCTCGCCAAGCAGCAGGAAACTGCCGCCCGTAATGCGGAATCGGTGAAGCGCTC
>DASYEA010001136.1:0-3342 GCA_036499265.1 Schlesneria sp.
CGATCGCGCGGTCAGAATCTGCTTGGGATCACCACCGTGTTCCAGTGGGACATAGAGCAGGGGCTTGCGTTGCAGTGACTTGAGCAATCCCGGCAGCACCCGGCGTACTTCGACTTCGTTGCGCTGCATGATTCCGCGATACATATCAATGACGCGAACGTCTTCGGCGGTACTACGGACGGTTTGATCTTCAGGCGACAGGGCGCAAGCCAGGCACCACTGGGCCGAACGACAACTGAGCCATGTCGACAAGCCCGACTGTACCAGGTACAGCTTGGCCTGAAGCTGCGAATCGAACTCGACGTTCGAATCATGCTCGCCACTCGATTCGCCGATATCACCCTTCCAGAGTTCGTCGATGAGCCGCGAGAGATCGCTTTGCAATCGCATCGAGTGCTCGAGCCAGTGGCGCAACGATTCGGCCTGTTTGGAGCGACTCGCTTTGGCATCCTTAGAGGAATCGCCTTCCGAGACCAGTTCGCGTTCGACCGCCAAGTTCGCAGCCATCTGCCACAACTGCGCCATCATGCGCAAAAACTTCAGCCGCGGATCAAGCCGCTTTTCCAGACGCTCGTATTCGGTGTCGCCGTCCAGTTTGGATCGTTCATCCATGATGGGGCCTTCCTGGCCATCATCAGTACTGTCACGGTAGACGACTTCGTCATAAGCGGCGCTGAACAATTCGTCCTCTTCGTCGCCTTCCTCTTCGGAGTCGTGGAGTTCGTCCGCTTGAACCTTGTCGCTGGGCCACTGGTTACCGGCGTTCGGTTCCTCGACGATGATCCCTTGTCGGAAGACGGGGGCTTGCCAGAGTTCGCCGGCATTCGCTTCCAAATAGTCGAACATGCGGCGAACGATCGGCCAGGGATCTTCTCGCGATGACGTTCCCTCTTCGGCCACGATCCCCATCCACCAGAGCATCAAGTCTTCGAACGACAGATGTCCCGCTTCCAGTCCTACCACATCATGCTGACTGAGCCACTGCATCAGCAGGCCCAGCGCGGCAACGCGATCGCGGCGTTCCAGTAATGCCGAAACGACCTGCGCGTATGCCTTCGATGATTGGAACTGCTCGACATGTCGTCGCCAGAAAGAGATGTCTCCGGCGGATTCGCCTGCTTCGCGCCATTCGGCCAATGCGCGGGCGACGTGCGAGGCGGAGTCAAGTTGTTCATGAGCCGCGACACGCGGCAGATCTTCGACAGTGACGGTGCCGAATCGATCCCAGAACTGAGCCAGATTTTGATATCGAATCGAAATGTTCTCGGCGAGCTCCTTTTCACCGCGAGCGGCCGCTTCTTCCAATGCTCGCGAGTAAGCATCCAACAGCGATTCCATGATGTGATACAGCATCTCAACCCGCTGATCGGGGACACTGTCTTCACGAGAGGAAAAGAGCGGAAACAGCCCTTGGAATCCCAAGACGTTCCAAGGGTCAACTAACGCACCACATTCAATGCCACGATGCAGGTAATCTTCCGCTTCCAGGAGCAGGCGAGCCGAATCTGCCAACTTGCCCTGTTCGACAACTCGTCGCGCCGAATGGGCACGGCAGAGGACTTCGCATTCGAACCGTGCCGATGCACACGGAATGATCGAGGCCTGCCGCAGACTCGCTTCGGCGTAACCCATCCGCGCAAACAGATATGCCAGTTGACGACGCTGCACTTGCTGTGCGCCATACTGAGCCAGATACATATTCAGCGCTTGTCGTACATGTCCGAATGGCTGACGGGTCAGCTTGGTGTGTCGAGCCAATCGCTTCGCACGGGCACCGGATGCGGTTTTCACCAGACGCGAATAAAACTCATCCCGCTGACGGGCCACGCGTGGCAGCAGCGACGAAAGGGTGACATTCGAATCGTGGCATTCCGGGCCGTCTCCACTGATCGATGACGCCATTAAGATGGTGCCACAGAGCACCGCGGAAACGTCGAACAGCACTTCTTCGGGATCAACTCGCTTCTGCTTTGCGGCCCAGTCGAGCAGGGCGTCCAGGATCACTTTGCGAACCACAAATCGACGGTACCGTCCCTTGATATCAATCTGATGCGGATCCCACTCCCCGAACAGATAATTGGTGCGCTTGTTGGCGGGATGAATGTGGTCATGAGCGCGAAGATCGACCGCCAGTTCGTCCATCATTTCGATGTCGAAGTACGCTTCCGCTAAGACTTCCGCTGGCATCTCGCGCAGCAGTCCTAACGCACGTTCCACGACGGCACGATAGGGGCCGTGAGCCACCCCGGCACCGCGCAAAAACAAGGGGAGTGGACGGAACCGCTCGTGTGAATACGGTTCCATTTTCTGGCCGTTCTCCAGCACTGCGATGGGACGATAGCCGAGGAAATCATTCAGGCGGCGCAACGCTCCAGCGACAATGCGATCGATCTCATCCCAGCCCGCACCCTGTTCCAGGACCGCTTCGAAGACCTTTGCGAGGAAGTACGACTGTTGAAAATCTTCTTCTTTCAAATGGAAGAGCAAATCCCGGTGGTGTTCGCGATAGGCGGGCAGGGCATGGTCAAAGGTCAGCGAAATCACCTGTTCGGCCTGCGAACTGTCTCCGAACGTGGGCGAGGAGGATTTTAAGTCCGCTAGAACGGTGCGCAATGTGGCGGCGAGATCCTTCCAAGGAACTGTGCGCATGAGTTCGTCGAGATTTCGCTGAAACTTTGAATCTGGGCGACCTCCCGAAAAGTTCAAATACCCCAGCAGTTCAGTCGCGATCGCTGCCTCTTGCGTGCGAATCTTCAAAATCCAGCCCCCGATAGCCATCAGCGTTGACGCATGCAAGTTTGCCGCGTCCGCTTCAATTTCAGACTTCCGCCAATAATACAGAATACGTAACCCGCTTCAGGGTTCGCAAACGACCTTTTCACAAGGCGGCAGTCATTTCAAATTTCAATCCTCTTCCCGGGGCGAAGGTTTGTCTCAATTCACGGACCGACTTTGACGATTCTAACGAATGGACCGGGTGTAGCGACGGCGTATTCCGATCCAAATTACCTAATATAACGTTTGGCCGCTGGTAATTTGCTTGTGTGCCCCAAGTTAACAAATTGATTTGGTCGCACCCACTGCGAATTGGCGATTGTGCTTAGATCGACGTTTACCGAGGATTAATCTGGAATGTCGAAAACGAAGATGGCATCCAATGTTAGGCTGATTGATCGCATGATCAATGGGATCGTCACCTCGGCGTGGCTGTGGGGCACCGCAGTCACATTCGCATTCTATGCTGCGTTGCCGTTCCTGCCCATCGACCAGCAGCTAATGAGCCGTTACTTCACCGCTCACTGGGTCGAATATGCAGCGACCGGCCTCTTTGTCATCGGAATA
>DASYEA010001137.1:0-5932 GCA_036499265.1 Schlesneria sp.
TCAATTGTCCGCTCCAGTGCATTCGCATCTTCGCCTCGACAGCGGTCCATCAGTTCATTGCGACTGAAGGGTCGGCCTGGAGCTCGGACCAGCGTCCAGAGCAACCTGAACTCGGTCGGAGTCAGATCGAGATCGACACCACCCGCTTTCGCGGTGTGATGAACACGGTCGATTTCAATTCCGCCCGCGACCACGACGTCTCGAGTCTGTTCAGACGCGGGCGTTCGGCGCAGTAGCGCTTTGATGCGGTGAATGAGCGGCTTGATCTTGAACGGCTTGGTGACGTAGTCGTCGGCACCCATGTTGAAGCCGACAATCTCGTCGACTTCTTCGCTGCGTGCGGTCAGCATCAGAACGCGGGTCGCCTGAGTCCGAGGATCACTGCGAATTTGCCGGCACACTTCTAGTCCATCGATCACGGGAAGCATCAGGTCAAGAATGACCAGATCGGGCTGCATCGACTGCACGCGACGCAAGCCGTCGTGGCCATCGGCGGCCACGACCACTTCGAATCCTTCCTTTTCCAAATTGTAGGTCAGGACCTCTTGCAGTGATCGCTCGTCTTCGATGATCAGTAGCTTCGGCTTCGTCATAAAGTCGACTCGCTGGATTATGGGAATGCGCGTTGTAGTCGCCAAGGACTTCACGAACGAACCTGCGGCTCGTCGTCCGGCGCTATCAGTTGTTCATATTTGCAGCTGCGAAGTACCGCAGCGAAACTTGTCTATGGAGCCGTCCCGGCCGGTCGTGATGCCGTCCCCGATTCCGCGCGATTTCGGTGACGGACAATCTCGCCTTGAACCAGATAAATCACATCTTCGGCGATGTTCGTCGCATGATCGGCAATGCGTTCGATCTGGCGCGAGGCCGAGAACAAATGCATGGCCGGTTCCACCAGATCAGGCCGACGCTTCATTAGCTCGGTCAACTCTTCGATGATTTCGCGATTCAACTTATCAATGGCTTCGTCTTGCAGACAGACTTCGCGAGCCGTGCGGATATCCAGGTGAACATAAGCATCGATGCTACGATGCAACATATCCAGTGCCTGCGCCGACATATCTTTCATATCGTCGGGCACGGTGATCTCCGGAGATCTCACAATCCCGCAGGCCCGTTCCGCAATGCTGACACCCAGGTCAGCCACACGTTCCAGTTCGGCACCAATTTTCAGGACGGTCGTAATTCGACGCAGATCGATCGCCACAGGCTGATGCAGCGCCAATAACTTCAGGCACTCTTCTTCGATTTCGACATCCATTCGATCGACTTCGTCATCCCAGCGAATGATTTCCATCGCGCGTTCGTAGTCCGGCTTATGCAGAGCATCGACCGCTGCGTGAATCATCTCTTCGACGCGGCCGCACATGGTCAGCACCGATCGATGCAGATGATCCAGATCTCGAATCAAATGGATTGACATAGCCCTGTTTCCCGAAGACTGATCTCAAGCGGTTCAACTGTGATGTTGTGCTTGCGGTGCAAGCGCCAGCTCAACCGAATCGTCCTGTGATGTAGTCTTCCGTCTCCTTTTGTGTCGGATTGGTGAACAGTTGCTTGGTCTGGCCAACCTCCACCAGTCGTCCTTGATAGAAAAATGCCGTGACCTCGCTGATGCGAGCCGCTTGTTGCATATTATGCGTCACGATCACGATCGTGTAGTTTTGCTTCAATTCGAAGATCAGATCTTCGATCCGCGATGTCGAAGCGGGATCCAACGCGGATGCAGGTTCGTCCATCAATAGGATCTCTGGACTGGTTGCCAGTGCCCGAGCGATGCACAACCGCTGTTGCTGGCCACCCGATAACGCCATGGCCGATTCACGCAAGCGATCTTTGACCTCGTTCCACAACGCCGCCTGCTGCAGCGATTTCTCGACGATCTCTGTGAGTTCCGCTCGATTGGTCAGCCCCGCGATTCGCGGCCCGAACGAAACATTGTCGAAGATCGACTTTGGGAACGGAGTCGATTTCTGAAACACCATGCCGACTCGCTTCCGCAACGAAACGACGTCGACCTCGCGAGCATAGATATCTTCGCCGTCGAGCATCACCGATCCCGTGACACGGGTCCCTTCGATGATGTCATTCATCCGGTTCAGCGAGCGAAGATACGTACTCTTGCCGCAGCCCGAAGGGCCGATCAACGCCGTCACGGCCCGCTCGTTGATCTTCAGCGAAATATCTCGAAGTGCCTGATGCGTTCCGTAAAAGAACCCCATCTGCACGGTTTCGATCTTCGGCGGACGACGACTTCCGCCGACCGCCACGGCCGGTGGGTCAACAGGTTCGACGAATTGCGTAAATGCTTTGACTAGTGCCATGATTGATATCAATCAAGAGACGAGACAGTAACAGGGCGCAAGCGACCAGTTACCACCGAATCTTTTTCTGAAACCTTTGACGAATGAAGATTGCGGTTCCGTTCATCAGCAGCAAGACAATCAGGAGTACGATAATTCCGGCAGCAGCGACATGTTCGAAAGCTGCTTTCGGTTCATTGATCCAACCGTAGATCTGCAGTGGAATCGCGGTGAACTGGTCGAAGGGAGCCTGCAGGATTTTGCTGGGGTGCTGCACCGCATCGCCGAGACTGCGAATTCGACCGGGTGCGAAGCTCAATTGAGCCGCTGCCCCCAGCACCGCCAGCGGTGCCGTTTCACCAATCGCACGCGACAGCGATAGAATCACGCCCGTCATGATACCAGGTAAAGCAGCAGGTAAAACTTGATAACGCACCGTTTGCCACTTGGTCGCACCGAGTGCGAGTGAGGCATGCCGAAGCGATGGGGGGACAGAACGAAGTGCTTCCTGCGCGGCGATAATCACGACTGGCAGGCTCAGCAGCGTCAGGGTGCAAGCCCCCGACAAAACGACTCGTCCGAGCGGCAGTTCGAAGGTGAATTGAGCGAACCCCAGCGAGCAGGTAAACCGTTCGGGTCGATCTCGTAGACCAAACATGCGCACAAAGACCGTGAAGCCGAGGATCCCGTAAACAATCGATGGCACGCCGGCCAGATTGGAGATATTGAGCTGAATGAACTTCGTCAGCCTCGACGGCTTGGCATACTCTTCCAGATAGACTGCCGCTCCCACACCCATGGGGACCGACATGATCGCGGTCAGGCCAACCAGCCAGAGACTGCCGATCAGGCCGGCCATAATTCCCGCTTGGTCGGGTTCGTACGAATTGCTGTGTGTCAAAAATCCCCAGCCAAGCCAGCCAAACGCCTGCCTGCCGATCGAAAACAGTAGCACGGCCAGAATGCCGAGCGACAGGAATGTCGCGACACGGCAGACCCACTCGAAGATCAAACCAATTCGGTGACGCCAGACCAGCCGACGTTCGTATATCTTGCCGTGCAGACTCATTGGTAGACCTCGCGGTAGCGGCTCAGGATCATTTGCGAGATCAGATTCATCACCAGCGTAATTAAGAACAAGACCAGGGCAACGGCATACAAACTTTTTTCCAGCGTCGAACCTGCCACCACTTCACCCTGCATGACGTTGACGATGAACGCTGTCATCGTCTGCACTGACGAGAAGGGATTGAGCGTGAGATTCGGTGAGTTACCAGCACAGATCGCAACAGCCATCGTTTCGCCGATGCTGCGAGAAAGCGCGAGCAAGAATGAGGCCAATATCCCTGACAATGCCGACGGCACGACGATCCGTGCACTGACATCAAACTTAGTTGCGCCGAGCGCATATCCCGATTCACGCAAGCTATTGGGAACCGCGCGCATGACGTCTTCCGATAGTGAAGCCACCATTGGAATAATCATGATTCCCACGACGATACCGCCACAGAGAGCGTTAAAGCCGTAGACCGAAAAGCCCATCGATTTGAACATTGGCATAATCAGGTAGGGCGTCACAAACCGCAGACCGAAGTAGCCGTATACAACTGTGGGTACGCCGGCAAGAATCTCCAGGGCTGGCTTGCAGACAGATCTCGCTCGGGGACTGGCATATTCACTGAGGTAGATCGCAATCATCAAGCCCACAGGCAGGCCGATCAGCCCCGAGATACCCGTAATCAGAAACGTCCCGCAAACCAGCGGCATCACCCCATAGTGCTGCTGCGGACCACTGAACTGCGGTGCCCATTCCGTGCTGAAGAAGAATTCGCTGAAGCTGACATCCTGGAAGAAGGCTGTGTGCGGCGGGATGCCGACCAACGACTCCGTCACAAGCACGAAAATGATCGCGATGGTCGTCAAGACCGACAGCAGTGCGCAACCGAACAGCAGGAAGCGGATGGCTTCCTCCCGTAATCGCTGCCACGAGAAAACTCGTCGCAGAGAGGATTGATTGTCGCGTCGGATTGGTCCGGTACTGGACACTCAACTCAGCCCAAAAATATGGATCATCGAAAGCACCCTCACAGGCGCACAGTTCAGCCTTGTCGTTATTTCGAAGTCGCTTTCAACGCCGTTTCCAGCCTCGTTTCCATTTCTTTGCGCTTCTCTTCTGGAATTCGTACGAATCCGCGCTTTGCAACCAGTGGCTGCGATTCTTCGGATACGGTGAACTTCAAGAAATCGGCAATCTCCGGACGCTTCAGTGTTTCCACGTTGGCGTAGACAAACAGTGGCCGAGCCAGCGGCTTGTACTCACCGGTGAGAATCGTCTCGACGGTAGGTTCGACAGCGGGCGCCGCAGCTTCGTTGGCATCGATTGTCGGCGAAACCTTGATCACCTTGATCTTGTCTTTGTTCTCGACGCAGTAACCGTAGGGAATGTATCCCAATGCATACTTGCTACCCGCGACACCCTGAATCAGCACGTTGTCGTCGCTGGCTGCCTGGTACTTTGTACGGCTGGAGTTCTTCTTGCCGACAATCACTTCGGTGAAGTATTCGAACGTGCCGGAATCGGTGTCGGCTCCGTAGAGCTCCATTGGTTGATCGGGCCAATTCGGATCCAGATCGCTCCATTTATTGATGGTGCTGTCTGGTTCCCAAATCTTGCGCAACTGACCAACAGTCAGTTCCGTACACCAATCGTTCTGGGGATGGACCGCGACCGATATCCCATCAATACCAACTTCCAGTTCTAGCCATTCAATCCCTTTTTCCTTCAACTCGGCCTCTTCTTTTTCGGCGATTGGTCGTGAAGCATTCCACAGGTCGCATTGACGAAGGACAAATTTCTTATAGCCGCCACCGGTCCCAGATCGACCAACGCTGACCTTGTATGGCGACTTCTTTTCGAACTCGTTGGCCATCGCCTGGGAGATTAGAAAAACGGTGCTGGAGCCTTCGACGTTAACCGTCGGTTCGACTTTCGATTCCGATTGAATACAACCACCGCACATGGACGCGACCGCCAGCATGCTGGCGACTGCAACGGCGCTAAATCCACAAATCGTTCTACCGAAAGCCATTCCCAATTTCTCCGACCGAATAAAAACACTGTGTCCGACTTCACATCGCTTCCCGTGATTCAGGCGCGAGCAGCTTAGACCGGGGACTGCAAGTTTGCGAAGAACCGTCTGTTAAGAATGTGTGAAGAGAGAGGAATTGTTAAGATCCGGCACCCCATTCAACTACGCACACCTTCAATTTGCAACCGGGGTCGCAGCCGGCAATCGCACGCTGAACGTACTCCCTTGCCCCAGACGACTTTGCACCTTAATGTCGCCTCCAAACACATGGCACAAATGCTTGACAATCGACAGCCCCAAGCCTGTGCCGCCCACTTCACGCGAGCGAGCTCGATCGACGCGAAAAAAACGCTCGAAGATGCGGCCCTGATGCTCCTTAGCGATCCCTACACCAGTGTCGACGACATCAATACAGACCCAGTCCTCCTCAAGAGTCCAGCGAATGGTGACCGTGCCTCCCGCGGGTGTGTAGTTGATGGCATTGTCCATCAGGTTATCGATGATAGTCCGTAATCCCCCTGGATCGGCGAGCGTCCAGAC
>DASYEA010001138.1:0-1527 GCA_036499265.1 Schlesneria sp.
TTGCAATCTGCAATCCCCGGATTGGCTGGCTTGTGGGAACGCTCTGGTTGGGGTTGTCTCTGGTGCAGCCCCTTATCTTCCCAACCTATCCGCTGTCGTTTGTTTTCCATCCCGCTCACGTACTGTTTGGCCTTGGTATCCTGGCTTGCTGGCTGTTCAATCGAGGATACGTCGAGTTCCCGAAGCTCATCCTGATGCTGGGCATCGTCATTTTCGGGGGTACGTGGATAGCCGTTGCCTACGGCGTTCTCCTGAAGAATGAGGCTTCGACCTTGTGCTACGGCATTGGCGCAATGCTGATGATCCTGGGCGGGGTCGTGCTCGAGACAAAGACGAGTCTGCGAATTCCACGAGTGCTTGTTTTCCTCGGGGAAGCATCTTATTCGATCTACCTAATTCATTTTCCGGCGCTTTCGGGCTTCGCCAAAGTGGTGACCAAAATGAAGGCGCTGGGTATTCCGAACGAGATGCTTTTCCTGATGGTGGCATCGGGCGGAGTGGCCGTGGGGGTGGCGTTCTATTTGTTGGTCGAGAAGCCCCTGCTGACGTTCTCTAGAACGATCGGACGTGTACCTAAGCGGGTTGAGGCATGATGTCGCCTGCTGGACCTCCCATCGCTGAAGGTCAGGGCGGTATTCGCGCGACGCGGAATCGTTTCACCCTGGCCGGCGGCCTTGGCTGCGCTCGACGTGTATTTCGGTGTCTGCCTTGCGGGCGCATCGACATCGGCGTTCGAATGCAGGCCGAGGCAGGTCATCTCACCCGGAGGCGTTTTCAAAAATTTCGGAGCAAGGTGTTGAGCGGATTGCGGGGCTCGAAAATCATGTACGGATGACTCCATGATCCTGAAGAATCTGCTCTCGATGTCCGGCGTGAACATCGTGAAATCGGTCGTCCAGTTTCTGATGACGCTGCTGATGACCTATTTTGTCACCCCAGCCGAGTTCGGGTTGGTCGCTTTCTCGCTCCCGTTTATCGCGTTCATTGCCCTTCTTACCGATCTCGGTCTGTCGAGCGCGATGATTCAGCGCGCCTCGCTTACGCGGGAGGAGACGGGAGCGGCTGTGACGCTGATGCTGGCGATCGGCATCGGCTGTGCCGTGGTGCTGGCGGTCGTGGCGGGGCCGCTGGCCGGCGCTGTGAGGATGGACCGCCTGTCGGGCGTGCTGGCCGCGCTGTCCGTCTCCGTCGTCCTTTCGATTGCGGCGCTGGGGCCGCGTGCAGTTCTGGAGCGCGCGCTGCGCTATCAGACCGTGGCGATGGTGGAGGCCGGAGCGTCGATCGGCGCCGCGTCCCTGGGCGTTCTTGGTGCGGTTCTGGGCTGGGGAATCTGGGCGCTGATTTGGTACTACGTTCTGATGCAGGTCATTCGTGCGATCACGTTTTACGCAATAACGCGGCACCAGATTCGGCTGAACTTCCGGTGGCGCGGCGTTTCGTCGATGCTCTCTTTCGGGAGTTGGGTACTGGCCTCGAACATTCTCAATTTCGCCGCGCGCAACATCGGCAACCTGCTGATCGGCGCGA
>DASYEA010001139.1:0-6493 GCA_036499265.1 Schlesneria sp.
AATAGACGTCTACTAGTCACCACTCCCGAAGATGCTTGGTTGATTCTAGCAGAGCTCTACAGATATGAGGAAGCATCGGGTTTTCATCGTCTTTGCGGTGAACCACTACATCCGTGATTGCAAATTCTGTTGATAACCTGCGGCAGATTAACTCCTCCCGGTCTGCAACCGTTACAGTTGCAAGGGGAATAATTGCAACGCCCAATCCAACTCGCGCAAGTTCTTTCGCTGCTCCCCAACCGCCACCTTCAGCCAAGAACGAAAGGCTTGCGACTTTGTCTTCCAATTGCCGTCGAAGACCGGATTGACGATCTGGACCGATCAAACTCCAGCGACTTAGATACTTAACAGGCAAGTCGCGAGTGGCAGGAAAATTCTTTAAGTCTTCTCCCTCCGAGCCCTGTGCTGCGACAACGCAAATTGGATGCTGGACAAGGGGAATCACTCTCAATGCATCATCGGAAAAACGTCCTTCCCGCAAGACATATTGAATCTGGGTATCGTCGTGAGTAACGACGCTCAGATCGTAGAGGCCACTCGCAGTTCCCAAAATTCGGTCTTGGCCACGGCAGACGCGCGTTTCAATCTGAAAATCCACGATCTCTTTACGAAGTGTCGCCATCGCGCGGGGTAGATAATATTCTGCCGCAAAATTCCCACATCCAAAGCGAATCACCTGCGCTGTTGCTTCTGCTCCGCTCAAAAACTCAAGCAGTCGGTCGTAACGATGAACGACCGACTGAATAGCGGGGAGCGCCGATCGGGCCGCATCAGTGATACTGACCTTACCTCCGCTCGATCGAATCAGGATTGCTCCGCAGGCTCGGGCATCCTTGAATATCTGCAGTTTCTTCGTCACAACCGGCTGCGAAAGTTTGAGCTTCCGTGCCGTTTCAGAAATCGACTTCGTGTCTGCAAAGATCAGTAGCGCCCGTAGCGATTCAATCGACGGATTTCTTCGTTCCTTTGAGCCGGAGTGACTTTTGCCTGCCGCTGCTTTCGCCATAATTGCACCCTCAATCTTCTAGACAACCATTCTCGACGCGAATGCTACCATAGCAATTTACTATATCCTGGCGAAGTGGCATACCAAAAGACATCAGGCCGGCATATGCTTAACTGCGTAGGACATCTTTCTTCTCTCGACCCAAGGATCCAGCGGTGGAACACAGGCGAAGGGGAGGGTTTCACCAAACAAGCGCGACTTCATCGAGATTTGACAATGCGACGATCAGTGGCAGCCTTTGCGATGATCAGACGGCCCGGAATGACGAGCACGTTGTGGCTGGCGCAATGGAACGAGAAATGGAAGTCCTTTAATTTTATCGGAGGACACAAGGAAGAGTCGGAGTCGTTCCGTGAGTGCATCGTAAGAGAAATCGAAGAAGAACTTCATATTGTTCCAGGCCGGGATTTCTCCA
Organism: Schlesneria sp.; assembly: GCA_036499265.1. Taxonomy (GTDB): domain Bacteria; phylum Planctomycetota; class Planctomycetia; order Planctomycetales; family Planctomycetaceae; genus Schlesneria. The sequence goes on from DASYEA010001139.1 coordinate 1,422, forward strand.
TCGATAATGAGCCCTTGTCGCACTTGGAATACGGAGCCTGGTCGGAAAGCGCGGGGGCCGAAACCCAATATTGCATGGAACTCTTTGACATCACTTTGCACTGCGATATTCCTACGTTTCCAATGAACGAAACGTCGCCGAATCGCTGGCTGAGTGAACAAGAAATACGCGAAAATCGCTGCAGTGACGGCAAGGTGGTCAGCAAGACTATGTCGTTGCTGCTCTCGAAAGCATCTCTCTGGTCGAACTGATTCACTCAACTCCTCGGGGGGCAATCAACCATGGCAGATTCACTACGACATCGATCGGTGGCAGTGGCGATGATTTTTGATGCCGCTAAGGGATTTTTGCTTGAGGACAATCCCGATCACGGCTACCACCGATTTGATTTTCCAATGGCAAAGTTTGAGGTGAAACCGGGTGTTGATCCGGAGGCGTCGGCGTTGGTGGCGGTAAAGACCGCTGTCTCTGCATCAAAGTCGCTATTAGGCATCAAGAACGCGGACGCCATTCCTGTGGACCGCATCGGACTTGCGCTGAAATCCCCTAGCACGAACGAGATGACGTTTAAAGATTACCATGTCTTCGAAGTCAATCTGGCATCCGGAACCGAATTCCTGCCAATGGGTGTTGAACTGAGGTGGCTGACATTCGACGAACTTCAAGACCCCGAGCTCGTCAGCGAGTCCACACGAGTGATTGCTACGACCGTCCTCGGGACGCGCAAGGTTGTGGCCGCAGTGATCTCACGGCACGCTTCAACCGTGCCGCAATTCCTGCTCGTCTGGAAAAAGGGTCGCGGCTATTTCTTTCCCTCCACCCGATTCAAGTTCAATCATGTGCTGGACGACGCCATCCGCACCGCACTGAAAGATGATCTCAACTACGAACATCAATCCAAGGATCAACCGAAGGTCATTGATCAACGAGAAGTCGAAATCGAACAACCTAGCAATCGTTTCGGCGCGAGAGATTGCCGCTTCCAATTTCATCTCAGCAAACTCCCGGACGCGATTCGTACCGACCTGGAAAGGTCTCTCCAAGATCGCCCGTCCGATGGTGCTACGCCGATTGATAAACCCTATTGGGGGTGGTTCACCGAAGACGAACTTCGCAATCTGCCAGAGATCTCAAGTTCCATAGGCCCACTACTCAACGCCGCCATCCAGTTGCTCTGACGATATGGGGTCGATAAATGATGTCAACCCGTTGCAGGCGGCACGAATGAATAGAGCAATTGAACCAGGGCCTCTTTGCTAGATTATTTCGGGAATACCGCCAAGCCACCTTGATGAATGGGCCATCCATTGTCCGCTGCTTTTGGGGTGACTCGACTGCTCGCCAACCTATTCGGGAACGACGTACTTTTAGCGAGATGTCCGAATGGTTTCATTGTGCGGTTATTTCAAATTGCGAGACCAGGCCGAAGTGTAAAGTGGAGTCCGTTGGAATTATTGATGTCCTTTCGTCGATACCGATGCCCGATTGGAATCAGAAGAATCACAACGAAATTTCTGTCCGGTAATAGAGTGGTAGACGGCTTTCGAAAATCGAACAAAACGCAGATCATCTGAGGAAAGTCGAAATGCAGAGGATTTCTTATACAGAGGCCGAAACCCTTGTCTGTGCCAAATTCCGGGGGGCCGGTGTCCATGAATTAGCAGCGAAATCTACAGCGCAAGCACTGGTTCTCGCGGAAGCACAAGGCCATACGACTCATGGTCTGAGTCGCGTACCACAGTACCTCGCACATCTGCGTAATGGGCGAGTCAACGTACAAGCGGTGGCTCAGGTAATTAAGAGCAGTGGTGCTGTCACCCTTGTCGACGCCCAATCCGGCCTGGCCTTTCCCGCCTGTGGATTGGCGATCGCCGGTGCCGCTCGTTCTGCCAAGCAGCACGGTATCGGTATCGCTGGCGTCATCAACAGCCATCATGCCGGTGTTTTAGGTGATCACCTTCGCCCTCCAGCAGAAGAAGGACTTGTTGGACTTGCTTTTGCAAATGTGCCGTCGGTGATGCCGATGGCCGGTGGGCGACATCCTGTTTTTGGTACGAATCCGATTGCTGCGGTGTTTCCGCGCCGAGACCATTCGCCACTAATCATTGACCTCAGTCTAAGCGAAGTGACACGAGGTAAAATTGCGGCATCAGCCAAAGCGGGAAACCCAATTCCACTGGGGTGGGCACTTGATGCAAACGGGGATCCTACCACGGATGCCAAATTGGCGCTCAGTGGTTCAATGTTGCCAGTAGGTGCCGCAAGCAGTGGGAAAGGTGCCATGCTGGCATTGGTCGTTGAGATGATGGCGGCAACTTTAATTGGAGCTCACTTTAGTTTTGAAGCATCGAGCTTTTTTGTTGATGAGGGGAATTCGCCTCAGATCGGACAAACTTTTATCGCTATTAACCCTGATGCGCTCGCTGGACAAGATTCGTATTTTGATCGCCTTGACTTTCTGACTTCCGAATTACTTTCAGACGACGGAGTGCGCTTGCCCGGAATGCGCCGCGAGGCAATTCTACAGACTTCCAAGAAAGACGGGATCGAAGTCACACCGGAATTGCTCGCGCTAATCACCAGTGCCTAATACAATTTAGTTTACTTGCAGACTCGCAATCGGAGTCTGGACTCTATTGCAGCTATTCTCCGCAAGACAACTAATTGATGAATTGATTGTTCCGACGAAGGATTCACGTGATGTCGCCCAAATCGATCTTTGCATTAACGTTGATCGCGATTCACTTCACGATCTCATTTGCAGGATGCTCGACCAAACCTGCTCCTTCAGCCGCAGAGGAGACGAAGCCACAGGACATCTCTGTAAGATTGCCGATACCTGCTGTCCGACCATCAATGGGACCATTTTTCGCGGCCCAGGAGTATGGCTGGTATTCGAAACAGGGCTTGAAGGTTTCCCTTAACTATGGGGCCGAGTCAACAAATCCCGTGGCGATGGTTCTTTCAGGAAGTGACCAGATCGGCGTGCTTGGAGGTCCAGACACCGTACTGGTCGCTGTTGGAAAAGGGGCGCCCCTGGTCATTGTTGCGATCATGCATAAGGACTCCAACATGCCATGCGTGATCACGAAGCGCGACTCCGGGATCACGAACGTGGCACAACTCGCTGACAAGCGTGTCGGGATGTTCAAAGGTCATATTTCGACGGATGTGCTGAGGAATTGGTTTCGTCGCACGGGTGTCAAAGTCACTGAAGTTGATGTCGGCTATGACTATTCACAGTTCTTGAACTCTCAAATTGATGCACAGTGGGCATTTACGACCGCTGCTGCGGTCGAGTTGGAAGAGAAGGGCATTCCGGTCAACGTCCTGAACCCAAGCGTCGACGGGATTTATACACACGGCTTTACGATATTCACGACAAAGGATTTCTTGGCTGCTCATCCCGATCGCGTTCGCGGGTTCCTGGCCGCAACATTTGAGGGAATTACGAAGATGCATGACTCGCCAGACGAAATATCGAAATTGGTAACCAGCCGTGACACAACGGGGAATCTACAAGTCGATCAAGTGCGACGTCGAATCGACCAATACAACACGTTTTCGCCAAGTTTCAATCCATTGCCACCAGGATACTTCAACAAAAAAATGATCAGCGATACGTATGATCGATTACTTGAAGAGGGAGTTATTGAAAAGCCATTTCCGGTTGAAAATGCTTATACGACTAAGTTCCTCGCAGAAATCCACGGTGAGAAATACACTCCTTAGATCGATGGGGATGTGTCGCCGGAGTTTCAGGATGCCGACATATGGGAATGCGAATATCGTTGCGGGACCTATCAGTTTCGCTTGCGGGAGCCTCGATACTTGACAAGGTAACACTCGAAATCGAGCCAGGATCCATTGTCGCGGTCGTGGGATTGAGCGGATCTGGGAAGACAACACTTCTCAAGGCGATTGCTGGACTTCTCGATCCTTCTACTGCGACCGTTACAGGAATAGTTTCAATTGTCGATCAAACTGGGATTCCACGATCGCCTGAAATTGGCATGGCCTTCCAAAGACCATTTCTCTTTCCGTGGACCTCGGCGATCAACAATGTTCGTCTCTCACATCGACTGCATCGCTCAAACACTACAGAGGCGGAGGCGCAGGAGGCCATGGAGATGGTCGGGATGCTCGACGAGTCGAACAAATACCCGCGACAGTTATCTGGCGGGATGCAGCAGAGAGTGGCGCTGGCTCGCGAGTTTGCGCGCCGTCCAGATGTGCTTTTGCTGGACGAACCCTTCTCCAGTCTCGATTGCATTACAAAGGAACAACTCTGCGACAGCCTGTTAGAGTTCTGGTACAAACGACGGTCGACAATTGTGCTGGTCACCCACGATCCCCGCGATGCCGCATTTCTGTCCGATGAAGTCCTCGTCCTGAGGCATGGTGTCCTTCAGAAAGAATCTCGCAAGGCAATTTCCTTCGACCGTCCCCGCAGTTCGAGCTTGGGCCGGACTGAAGAGTTTCATGAGGTAGTCGAATGGATTATCGAAGAACTGCGATCCGAAGCGGTTGGCCACCCTTAACTTTCGCAGCGCTCCTACTAGGTGGGTGGGCGATCGTCTCGGAATATTCTGGCGTCAGCCATTTACTGCTTCCATCGCCGTGGGAGGTGTGCGCCGCTTCGTATAGCAACTTTTCAATCATGTCGCGGCATCTTGCGATCACGGCGAGCGAAGCGATCTCCGGATATCTTGCGGGCGTGGCGATTGGTGCCGTCTTGGCCGTGTTCTCATCGTATGTTCCTGCTTTCGGTCGCGCGATCACGCCTTATGGCGTCGCCTTGAAGACGACTCCGATTATCGTTTTGGCTCCGCTGCTGATCATGTGGCTCGGCAATGGGTACCTTTCCAAGGTAATCATGGCGGCGATGTCCGCTTTTTTTCCCGTCTACGTGAGCACATGCGTCGGCCTGTCGACGATTGACCAAGAGTGGCTGGATCTTCTCGCGCTTCATAAAGCGTCGCGATGGCAGACGCTGATTTATCTCCGGATACCTAATGCGATGCCGCATTTCTTTTCCGGTTGCCGTATCGCATCGTCGCTGGCTTTGGTAG
>DASYEA010001140.1:0-3429 GCA_036499265.1 Schlesneria sp.
TTCATCGGAGCCACCGACAACGTCATTAGTGGCGGCGGTGACAAGACCGTAAAGATGCACCGTGCGAACGATGGTGGCAACTATCGCAATTTCGGCGGCATGCCCGACTTCGTTTATGCCGTGGCCAGCACTCGAGACGAAGCCATCGTCATCGCTGGCGGCGAAGATGGCGTGCTTCGCGTCTGGAACGGAACCAACGCTCAAGAGCTCTTCAAGTTCGAGCCGCCAAAGTTGCCCGCAGACAATGCTCAAGCAAAAGCCAACTAAGTTCGTGCGATCGTAGAATAGTCATGCGTGCAGCCCAAGGCTTACCTCTTGGGCTGTTCTTTTTCAGCAGTCACTGACGTGAGCAGCTTTAAAGCTTTGTAAGACGGTCCTTCACTCGAGCCACCTGACTCGTGCGATACCGCGACAAATTGCCGGATAGTCCAGACTCTGGCTGTGACCGTGACGTGTCTGGATTTGGCGAGAAACACGTGCCGCCCCGATCGCCACAATTCTGAATGGTATTCGTGCCGATCAACTCCTAGACACATCTTCAATGTCGCGTCGGCCCGCCTATCTCGATGGCGTGCGGTTTGCTGTTAGTTCATGAGAACTATTGCGAGCGAACGCGACCTGAATAACCGTATTGCTTACCTGGCTTGAGTTTCGCTCGCTCCCGAAACGCAGGCGCATCCGCTATTGAAGAATGAGGTGGAGTCCGAATGGGGAGTCGGTTGCTCATCACGGCAGCAGTGCTGCTTGTCGCGTTGATGGAACGCGCGGCAAAGGCGAACGAACCAGGGACGGTAAAATCAATACAAAGCGTCGATCGGTCGTTACCAGAACATTCGCTGGAAGAGGAAGAAGTCGCCATTCCAGACGCGACTCTTCCAGTGAATTGGTCGGTTGGCCGCACGCCGCGCGTCATCCTGATCGTCGATGCGACATCCGCAAACTGCCGGCATGAACTCGAACGTCTGCGAAAGCCCAACGGCGAATTTGCGGCGATGCAGGCTCAGGGATGGAAGATTGGATCCGGCTCCGACAATCATGTGCAACTGATTGACCGTCAGGACGCGTCGATCCTCCTGCAGAGTTTGGATGCCGGCGAATTCCCGGTCGTCGCTGGTGTGACGAACGGAGACATCGTTCGCTCCTTTCGAGATGGCTGCTCGACCCCACTGGACGCCTGGACGTTCGGCTGGTTGCTGAAGGGGGTCAACGAACGTCCGAAGGCTCCGATTCCGGAAGCGATCCGAGTCTCCACCACGAACAGCTATCCGCTACGTGGCAATCATTGGACTGTCGATGGCGATTCCAATCCGACCAAAGAGACGCTGGTCTTCCATCTGCGAACCGTCACGCATGTCAACTACATCCAGGCCGACTGGAAACTCGAGGACTGGTCGACCGAGGAACTGCGATCACTACACGACGACTTGCACGAGAAATATGGCCCAGCCGGGCCAACCGCAGCGACGGCGCAACCCAATACCGCCGCTGGAAAGTTCTCGGGAGCCAATAAGGCACTCGGGAAGTTTTAATCGACCGGTCGCCATTCTGCTCACTGACGCCATGGTTTGCGGGCGTCAGTGTTCGACTACCCAAAGGCCGCCACATTTCAGGTTGGCGGATTTTGAAATGAGGGACGAACCACTTTCACTACGGCTTCGACTTCAAATCAAAATCGTAGACGGTGCGGCTCGGTACCACATCGACGATTACCTGTGACTTGCGGTTGTATTCGGCAGGAACAGCTTCCTGCGAACGATCGGCCTTCGGTTCATTGGCAGGATCAGTTTCTCCGGCAGACTCAGACTGGTTGAGACCCAAAATCTTTCGCGTGGTGCTGATTTTCACCAGCTTTTCCCCCTGCGTGACCCCCGTCATTCTGGAGTCGAATTGCAATCGGTAACTCCCAGAAGTATCGGTCATCGCGTAAGACTGCGTCCCGTTTTGCGGGGACTCGAATGTCACTACGGCGTTGGACAGCGGCTGCCCGTCGAGTTTCACAGTGCCGGTTGCTTGAACCAGATTCGCCGCCTCGTAGTTCATCCGCGGCGTTCCATAACAGCCAGCAACGACAACAAGAGTCAGCAGTGATGTCAAACCGGCCGATTTTGGCATGGATCGATCTTTCTATCGAAGAATGCCGCCAATGATTCCATCGAACCGTTGGCGACCTTTGCGTTCAAGAGGGTATCTCGCAGACGCGTCTTCCGTACTGTCTGCCAATTCGCATAGCGATCGCCGCTCGTCAGGGTACCACCACCAGACACGGTCATTTAAAACTCGCCAATAATCTCACCACCGCTCCGCGTGCCGAGAGAGTGACACAGATTGATGTCGATGTTTTCGGAGAGGAACCGAACTGATCCATCACCCAGCACGAAGAAAGCGCCACCCGTGTGATAGCTGCCGAACGACATTTCCATCAGAACACCAGACATCAACGGATTGAGACGCGAATTAATCGGCACCACCATCGATCCCGCCACTTCAGTATGCTCAGTCCCGTTCTTGGATCCAGGTGCCCAGGTCTTCGTCCCCGTAGCATCCGGATTGAGTTGAGGCACGAAGAAAGCCCAGTAATCCATCCCCTGGCTGTCTTTTGTATAGTTGTACTCGGTATAGGATTCCCCCAACATCAATGTATTGGAAGAACCGTCACGCACGTCTCGCAGGCTCGTACTGCTGGCTCCGTAGATAATGCCATCCAGTTCGCCATTGGTATCTGCAGATTCAAGCGATGAATACGGAGCGACGTTGTAGGGGGCCACGCGAGTACTCGCGTCATCAGATGAAGCATATCCACTCGACACAGCGCGATAGCTGGTCGGCACACGATCGGGAATGCCTTGATTACTGATGTGCATCGGCTGCGCCATGCTCGGACAACGCAGGACGGGCAGCAGTGTTCCGCAAGCGACTTTGTTTGGCCATGCAAAATGTGACGAGGTAATTGTATCCCAGGTCATGAATTCCGAGTTCCTCCACACCAGCGTGCTATACAAAGGTCCCTGCTCAAGCTGCGGCAGGATCAAGGCGCTCCACGCTTCCTGATTTGATCCCCAGGCATAAGGAAACACCCGGAAGGTGTCGTGATAGTTGTGAATTGCCAGCCCCAGATTCTTCATATTGTTGCGACATGTCGTGCGCCGTGCGGCCTCTCGCGCCTGTTGCACAGCGGGCAGCAACAAGGCGATCAACACGGCAATGATGGCGATCACGACCAGCAACTCGATCAGCGTGAATCCACACTGCCGACGAGGGCGCGGCGGCACTTCAATGGGTAAGCAGGGCATCAAACGACTCCGTTAGAAAGACGATGAGATAGATTGACAGGCAGCGATAAGAGATGCGCGCTGACTGAAGAAGAGCTTAAGCGTTACGATGAAGGCTTAATGAATCGACAGCGAATCTTCGAAGTAGAGTCAACCGTTG
>DASYEA010001141.1:0-2837 GCA_036499265.1 Schlesneria sp.
GCAATAACAGGGCTGAGTCACGGAGGGGCCAATGGGGTTCGATACGTCGCTGGGAGCGTTCAACATCAGTGCATCCGGCTTGACCGCCGAACGGATGCGCATGGAAGTTGTCGCGAATAACATCGCGAACGCATCGACCACGCGGACTCCGGAAGGTGGGGCCTACCGCCGTAAAGACATCATCTTTGAGACCGCCATGAGTTCCGCAGGACCAGGACCTCGCGGTTCGGTGGAATCGACCGGGCTCGCGGGTGTGCGAACGGTCGGCATCGTGGACGACATGTCCGAAATGCCGCGTCGCTATGAACCTGGACATCCCGATGCCGACCCCGAAGGTTTCGTGACGATGCCCAATGTCAACTTGCCCATGGAAATGGTCAACCTGATCACAGCGACTCGAGCTTACGAAGCCAATCTCAAGGCGGCTCAGAACTTTGTGGATATGAATCAACAGGCGTTAGCGATTGTTCGCGGATAATTTCACGAAGACTTTCGTGCTGAGGAACGGCGATGAACATTGCACCAGCAGGAATGATTGGCGGGCTGCCCTTAGCCTCGCCACTGTCTGGCGTAACGCCACCATCCAACGGCGCGGTCTTCGGGAATGTGGTCGAACAGTTCGTCGCCGATGCAAACGCTCAGCAATTGCAGGCAGACGCGTCGGTTCAGCAGTTGGCGACTGGTCAAAGCGAGAGTGTGCATGAAACGATGCTGGCGCTGGCCAAGGCGGACCTCAGCCTGCGAGTCTTCGTCGAAGTCAGAAACAAAGTGATTGACGCGTATCAAGAAGTGATGCGCATGCCGATGTAGTGAATCGGCAGGATTGATCGCGGGCGGTATTCGCCACACGCGGTTGGAATGGGCCAATGAAGATTCTGGTGACTGTACTGATGACTGCCTTATTCGTCTTTGCCGCGGCATCGACGTGGGTGGACTACGTACAGCCTCAATTGAATCAACAGGCGAAAGTCGCAGCGGAAAAGCAAGCTGCGATCGCCGAGGCACCTGCTCCGCGAAAACGACCTCGCAAAGTCATTGCAGCCGTCGAACCCGCATTGCTGCCGGTTCCCGACGAAGAATCAGAAGACATCGCAGAACCGAAGGTTGTCACGAAGAGGGTCACTGCGGCCAAAGCCAAAGCGATTGATGCCGAGGCGGCATCGCTACTGACTGACGTGAAAGAGCAAGAATCGAAACTGGCGGTTCGCCAGGAAGCCCTGAAGATGATCTACGACGACATCCGCAGCGAACTTGCTGCCGTCGACGACCTGCGTAAGCAGACTCGCGAAGACATGGCCAACGCAGAACTGCGATTGCTCGAGGTGGCTCAACGTGCTCCTCGAACGACAAAAAACAAACTGGTTGTGAATGCCAATCGCCCTTCCGGCGAAAGTGCGTTCATTCGCAGTCAGGCATTATTCATCAGGAAACTTGCTGATGACGGCAAGATCGAAACCGCGATCTCGGTCTTGAAAGCGATGAAAGAACGAGATGCCGCCGGAGTTCTCACTTCGCTGGATGGGATCGACGCCAACCTGGCTGACCGGTTGGCCACGACGGTCCAGGCAGGTCGCAATGATGTCATTCGCCGCTAACGACATGGAGACCGCGAAGAAATGGTCGGTTTGCTGCGGACCTGCAATCTTGCCTGACTGCTCGATTGGTATCGAATCCGAACGACCTCGGCGATAAGCTGGGGTTTGTTCGTTTTACAGGGAGCGAATTATGTGGTCACCTTTCCACGGCTGGCGGCGAAAAGCGGGATGCGTCGCGCTGGTGGTGGCGTGCTTTCTCTTCATCGCCTGGACACGGAGTCTGATCGTGTCCGACGCAATTCTCGGTAGATCGCGTTGGATCTCCTTGGATTCGGAAGGCAAGACTTATGACTTAATCGTTTCGCGTGATGGTGCAGTGCGAAACATTTATCGCACTAGCCAGATGGGAGGCGGTTTTCGTGACGAAGAGGTTTTTGCTGTCTCCTACGCGATCGTGATTCTCCCTCTGACTCTTCTCTCCGCCTACCTGATTCTCTGGAAGCCACGGAAGCGGCTGTCGTCTGATCAGATTTCGAATATTAATTCAAACTGACCCACGACCCAAATCTGACATTCGCACAACGGACATTGACAGTCCACCGATTTGCGATATGCTCCGCGCTGGTAATGCTGACCAGAAATTCCGGAGGCCAGTGCGTCTGATCAGATGCACTGGCCTCTTTTTTTGTGACGACCACAGATTGTTGACGACTCACGGAGGCTCAAATGGCACGCTGGTACAAGGACAATTCTCTGTCGATCGGCCGCACTCCTTTGGTGCAACTGAATCGCGTGATCGATGGAGCACCCGCGACAGTCCTCGCCAAGATTGAAGGACGCAATCCCGCGTATTCCGTGAAGTGTCGTATCGGTGCGGCCATGATCTGGGATGCGGAAAAGCGCGGATTGCTTGGTCCCGGCAAGGAACTGGTCGAGCCGACCAGCGGAAACACCGGAATCGCCTTGGCCTTCGTGGCGGCGGCTCGCAAGATCCCGCTGACACTGACGATGCCGGAAACGATGAGCTTGGAGCGTCGCAAGTTGCTGGTAGCCTATGGAGCCAAGCTGGTTCTGACCGAGGGACCGAAAGGGATGAACGGCGCGATCGCCAAAGCAGAAGAGATTTACGGGTCGGACCCTGGTCGCTACGTGCTGCTGCAACAATTCAAGAACCCCGCCAACCCCGCGATTCATGAACAAACGACGGGTCCAGAGATTTGGGAAGATACTGACGGAGCTATCGATATCTTCGTTTCAGGGGTCGGAACGGGGGGCACGATTACGGGGGTGTCGAGGTACATC
>DASYEA010001142.1:0-2435 GCA_036499265.1 Schlesneria sp.
GGTCCATGTGCCAACTCGACAATTGCCATCGGGAATGGCGCTCATCTCGATGGGCGATTTCGATGCGGCTCGTGCGATCGCGGAAACCAACATTCGAGTTCTGGCCGATTTCGCTCGCGAAGGAAGCCCCATCGTTTGTACCGAACCTGCCGCTGCGGTTTGCCTGAAGTATGAATACCCGAAGCTGGTCAATCATCCCGATGCGGCCGTGGTCGCCGATGCTGTTGTCGAAGCCGGGGCGTTCCTGATGGGACTTCGGCGCAACGGCCAACTTCGTACCGAATTCAACGAACTACCACTCACCGCAACCTATCACACTCCCTGCCATCTCAAGTCGCTGGGACCGTCTACGCCTTTGGCAGACCTCTGTAGTTTGATCCCCTCATTCACGGCCCTTCGGCCAGAAAACGGCTGCTCAGGGTTGGCCGGGACGTTCGGATTGACGCGAGAGCATTTTCAGGAGTCTCTCGACATCGGTCGCGATTTGATTGAACGGATGCGGGCAGATGACCATCAACTGGGACTGACCGAATGCAGTAGTTGTCGTCTGCAGATGGAACAGCGAACTCCGACGCCGACTTTACATCCTCTCAAAGTACTGGCACTCGCGTATGGCTTGATGCCAGAGATCCAGCGTCGGCTGAGACCGAACACTCGCCGGCGAACGACGACGTAGTCGAGTAGAGGATTTCCGAAGCACGTCACCCCGCAGAAACGGCCGCGGCTCGTTACAGGTTGCCCAGTCTTCCTGACCGATACCGAGTGATCCGTCTCACTCAGATTCGGTACAGGCGGCTGCTCAAAATGACGATTTTGCGGACTGGAGCGGTCATGTCGGCTGTCTCCGCGAGTCCACGGTTACCTCCAGATTGCGCGACGCTCCGCCATTCGGGAAAGGATGTCCTGGCATGGCTGCCCGAGTCCGACTGATCCTGACACTCCACAATCATCAACCCATCGGCAATTTCGATGGAGTCTTCGAGAACGCATACCAAGATAGTTATTCGCCGTTCTTGGATGTGCTGGAAGAATTTCCAGAACTGCCAGTGGTGCTGCACATCTCCGGCAGCCTGCTCGACTGGCTCGCCGATCGGCGGCCGGAATACGTCGCCCGCGTGAAGAAACTTGTCCAACGGGGACAGGTCGAGCTGTTGGGTGGACCGTACTACGAGTCGATTCTGGCCTGCATTCCTCGTCGTGACCGCCTCGGCCAAATTCGGGCCTACAAGCAGCACCTGGAACAACTCTTTGAGACCCAAGTTCGCGGGATGTGGGTTCCAGAACGGGTCTGGGAGCAGGCGTTTGCGGGTGATATCGCCGAAGCGGGGATGGAATACACGCTGCTCGACGATTCACATTTCCGCAATGCCGGGATGAACGACGACGAACTCTATAGCTATCAGCTCACTGAAGAAGACGGGCGGTTGCTGAAGGTGTTTGCGGGCGGAGAACGCCTGCGTTACCTGATTCCGTATCGTGATCCACAGGAAACCATCAACTACTGTCGCGAGATCGCAGAGCGATTCTCGAATGCGGTGCTGGTGTTTGGCGATGACGGCGAGAAGTTTGGTGTCTGGCCTGGATCGAAGGATCTCGTCTTCCGCGATCAATGGTTGCGTCGGTTCTTCACGGCTCTACGAGACAATCGTGAGTGGTTGCAGGTGACGACCATGGCCGAGACCGTAGATCACGTCTCGCCGGGTGGTCGCGTCTATCTACCAGACGCCAGCTATCGCGAGATGACCGAATGGGCGTTGCCGACCGACAAGCAGGGGCATTTCCGTCACCTGATTCGCGAGCAAGAGCAACGCCACGACTGGCATCGCTTCAAGCAATTCGTCCGCGCCGGCTTCTGGAGAAATTTCCTGGTGAAGTACCCGGAAGCAAACGAGATGTATTCGCGGATGCTGCAAGTCAGCCGACGGGTCGAAGAGGCTGCGGCGTCCACCGACGATCCAGAATCGCTGCGATTGATCGAAGACGCCCGTGTCGAACTGTATCAGGCCCAGTGCAATTGCCCGTATTGGCACGGGGCCTTCGGGGGCCTGTACCTGCCGCATTTGCGAAATGCAATCTATACCAAGCTGATCACCGCCGACACTTTGCTCGAGCGCGCGGCCGGTCGGCGCGGCCAATGGGTCGATATCCAGGCCGATGACTTCAATCTGGATGCCCGCAAGGAATTGCGTTTGGCGGGTGATCGGATGATCGGCTATCTCGCTCCAGGTCGTGGCGGTCACCTTTACGAATTGGACATCCGCACGATCCAGGTCAACTTGCTGGCAACGCTCAATCGTCGTCCGGAACCGTATCACGACAAGATCCGTCAGCATGCTGGCCAAGCCAGCTCCACAGGTGGTGGCGTCGATCCCAACGGGGGGATCTGCTTCAAGCAGCCGGACCTCGATCAGAAGCTGCAGTACGACAATTGGCCT
>DASYEA010001143.1:0-4261 GCA_036499265.1 Schlesneria sp.
CAATCATGTCATTCAACAGAAACAGCCCGGCCCGCAGCGCGGTGAGCGTCACTGCCGTCGCATCCAGAACCTGAATTCGCTCAACTAGCTCTCGGAGCTTGCCAGTTTGGGGCGAGTTTGCAGATGCAGCCAATTGAGGCACCGCATATCTCGTTAGAGAACATGGAGCCGCCTCGACGAACGACACGAAACTGGATTCAGACATCCGCACGACGAACTCGCACAACGACTGCGAGCGGTCACCAGTTCGCACCTTTGGGATCATAGCTCGAATTGAAAGAGCGACCGCCAGATCCTGCTCTGGTCGCGATGCGATTAGGCTAAGGACTGGCGGCAGCAAGCTGGTGAGGCGCAGATCTCGAGCCGGGTGCCGGGGATCAACAAATGCGAGCACACTTGCAGAAGGGCTCTGCATGATCGATTGCTGAATGATCTCTGTCGGCACAGCTTCGGGCTGCGCGCCGATCACCAAATAGTCGACTCCGCGCCCGTTGGCTCTGTCGACGATCTCAGAAATAGGGCGCGGGTCAGTCCAGCGAATTGATTCCAGTAGAGCAGCCATCGAATCCTCAAGACGACAAGGACATCGCCGCTTGTCGATCAATCTGAACCTTACGGTTGACCTGGCATAGGCTGGCCGGGTTGAGGTTGAGGTTGAGGTTGACCAGGCATCGGTTGGCCACTGAAACCGGCACCGTTTGGTTGTTGAGTGAAATTGTCCGGCGGCGGAGGAACAGGTCGTGAATTAGCATCGGGCAGAGCAACTTCTGCAAATTTGAAGGTGACCGTGTTCTCTTTCACCCCCTTGAAGACCTTGCCTTCGAGACTCAAGTCTGGAGCAAATTTTGCATTCATACCCAAGTCGAGCTTTTGTACGGTTTGAGACTTTTCCAATTCTGCACGCGAAATCAACTCGACCCCAGGGGCCTGATTGCGCGCGGTAAAACGACCGAGGAAGAACCCCTTTCCACAGGAAAGAGTCAAAACTTCGCCCGACTGATCATTTGACTTCACTAACTTCATTCCAGCAGCTTTAAGGCTTGGATCAGTCAGAGGTCGCTTTGCTGTTTTCGGAGCTTCCTCGATCATGAACTCCTCGACATCTTCAGCAGTCAACAATTTGAACGTTCCTTCGACTGCAGTCACTGAGTTCGCGGCAGCACCAGACTGATCCACGAGAACGATCATTCGCAACGTTCCATCGGGATGGTCCCAATCGACTGCTTCATCCAGCGCGAAGGGAACAATCATCTTCACTACATTGGCATGGACCCGCGACTGAGTCTTTGAAACCTTCAAAGTTCCTCCTCCACCCGAGGTCATCGTTTTCAGAGTGATCTGGCCGTAGCCACAGACTTCACGAAGATTGTCCCCCTTAAGATCGAAGATGAGCTGCATCGAGTGGGACGGCTTCTGACCAGCGCTGAGTGTGGGAAAATGACTCCATGACGCCGTCGCCGACAACGTAAGCCCTTCCGGCAGGCCTTCAGCGAGTTCTGCATCAACGGGGTCGGTCTGGCCGGGAGGCTTCTGGTCAGGCGTGGCTGGCAAATTGAAGGATGGCTGCTTGGCACTCACCGGTCCCGACATGGAATTCGGCGGGCCAGCAAGCTGGCTACCGCCGCCCAGGCCGCCTGTCATCGCCATCATCATTAGTAGCGGAGGAAGTTGCTCGATCTTTTGCTGGTCGCTGTCGGGCAGATTGGTCGTCACTTTGACAACCTGATCCTTGGTTTCGATCTTCAGATTGGCCAGCAGCTGCTCACCCATTTCGACCAACAGCGGCTGCCCCGACATTTTGAAGGCATCAAATGCCTTGCGAACTTCAACAAGTCCCGCCTCCGCACCCGTTTTGACGGTTGTCGCTCCTTGAGCATCCTTCAACAGGAATGATGTCTGCACGTCAAATCCACCGCGAATGTTGACTCCCAAGCTGAATGAGGTCAGCGATTCGCCCATCGTTTTTTGCATCGCGCCGATTTCAGGCGATATTCCCGGGGCAGTCGGCCCTCCGGCCAGCATCTTTGGATCTTTCGGCGCGAGGACTACGACAACATGAGGTGTCGCATCCGCAAACATCAGCTCCTTGCGCGGAGTGACGGATTCACCACGATCCATGATCGTCTTCAAATCGTCACTCTTTGCCAGGATCAGTGTCGAAGACTCGGCCAGCCAACCGCAATACTCTTCCGGCGATTCAATGTACTTCTTCGATTTGTATTCGGCCGATTTCAGGTCCGGTGACGATTTCATGATCTCTTCCATCGAGACCGGTTTCTTCGTGCGGATAATCGCGACGGCCTTGGGAGGCTTCGGCGGCAGGCCCATGATGCTGCTGGCCATTACATTCTGCATTTGCTGAGAGTCCGTGAGTCCCACGGTAACGCTTTCCACATCGGTCGGTAGCAGACCGGTTGCTGCCTGAAAATCCTTGATCCCTGGCGCGGCACTCGGACTATCAATCAAGCTCTTCAGCAGGGGTGCCTGCCATAAATCAGCGACCTTCGCGTGGAGAATCATTTCGGTATCTTGGGGCAACCAGCGCAAGGCCAGGATACGTTCAGTTGGTGATATTGCGGGAGGGGCGGGGGGAGCAGGGGGAGCGTGTGCCACCATCGGAGCAGCCGCGACTGGCTGAGGTTCCGCAATCGGAGGAGGCGGAGTCGGCTGGCTCGAGAAGACGCCAGACAACCACAGACCCACCCCCAGTAATGCGACGACTGCAACAGCCCCGCCCGCAATCAGCGGGCCGCTCGAGCCACCACCGCCGCTGTTTCCTGAAGACTTTCGCTTCTTGCCACTCTTGGCAGGAGTCGGGGCGGCCGACGGTCGCTTTCGACCTTTTGATTGAGCAGGCGCCTCGTCATCCGCTTCGTCCGATTCCTCATCGTCTGCCGCTTCCGCAACAAAGATGTCCGAGCACTTGGGACATTTTACCTTCTTGCCAAGCTTGCTGCTGTCGGGAAGTGTCACCTTCGCCAGACAACCCGGACACTCAACGGAGATTCGGTCAGCCATGGAATTCCCCAACGCAGCAGAGAGAACGCGCCATCAGTTCAAGCATTCAGCATACGAAACTGACGCATCCATTAGGAGCGACAGCTAATTTCGGAGACTATCGCCCCAGCAAAAACCGCAACGCCCCTTCCAACTTGGGATGTTGGAATTGGAAATTGGATTCACTGAGCCGGTTCGGCATGACTCTCGCGCTACCCAGCAACAGATCGTCTGCCATTTCGCCGAGTGCCAGGCGAGCCGCAAATGCCGGCATCGGAAAGATTGTTGGACGTCCCAGTACGGTCCCCAGCGTCTTCGTAAAATCAACGTTCATCACGGGCGTCGGTGCGGTGGCGTTCACCGGCCCCGACAAATGCGCGTTTGTCAGAGAGGTGTGGATCGCTTCGACAACATCGTCAATCGAAATCCAGCTCCAATATTGTCGCCCGCTGCCAATCACCCCTCCGACTCCCATGCGGAATGGCGTCAACATCTTCGCCAACGCTCCTCCCTTAGGGCTGAGGATGACGCCGATTCGCAGGTTCACCACCCGCATTCCCAACTTCCGAGCAGGTTCACAGGCCGCTTCCCAGTCACGACAGAGATCAGCGAGGAACCCCGTGCCCGGGCTTGTCGACTCCGTCAGGATCTCGGCCCCCCGCTGTCCGTAGTAGCCAATCGCTGAGGCGCAGACCAGCGTTTTTGGCGGCTGCTGCAACTGGGCCAGCGTGTCACACAGGAACTTCGTCGTATCGACTCGACTGAATCGCAATCGCTCTTTGACTTTATTCGTCCAACGACTCGCCGCGATGTTTTCGCCGGCGAGATGAACAACCGCATCCAATCCCTCCAGACGTGCTTTTGGCAGATCGCGCGAGGTCGGATTCCAGTGAATATCGTTCCCCAGCTTCGCCTCAGACCGCGTCAGGCGGAAGACTTCGTGACCATTCGCAGTCAGAACTGGAACGAGTGCCGAACCGACTAATCCCGTCG
The DNA here is from genome assembly GCA_036499265.1 of Schlesneria sp. Lineage (GTDB taxonomy): Bacteria > Planctomycetota > Planctomycetia > Planctomycetales > Planctomycetaceae > Schlesneria. The sequence goes on from DASYEA010001143.1 coordinate 3,991, forward strand.
CCCCTGTGACCAGAACCTTCATGGCCTGCTGTCCTTACTTGATGTGATGCCCGCCGATGACGTGAAGATTGCTCGAACAAGGCAACTCTGTCGCCTTGTTCCTCCATGTTAGACACTTCCGGGCAATGTTTCAGCAAACGCGACCTCGCGACCCTAACGGATTCTAGACACGAGAGTTGAGTTGGGCCAACGGACGGCAATCTTCTAAACAAAGAACGTAGAGGTCGGCCACCGAGTTCGCCTTGCAGAACGACTGATTATCCGGGAAAAG
>DASYEA010001144.1:0-2355 GCA_036499265.1 Schlesneria sp.
TTGTTTACTCTGCGACACATCGACAAGACACTGGCAACGCAAAGCCGTCGCCAGTGGCACCCGAAAATGTTTTTTTCGCAAGCAGAATCGCGCACGCTCCTTTAGACAGCTTTGCACAACTGAATATTCAGTATCCCCCCGCACGGCGTTTGCTGATCGTCAATCGGTTCTCTATTCGTTTAACCGCGTGGGCGCCGCCCCGCGTTGCAACAAACTCAGTCCTCTAAGTCCTATCAGTCAAATTCGATAGGACGAACAGGACTTACAAGACCGACGCCAGTACGTTTGGTTCGAGAAAGTTTAAAGGCTGGATGATATGAATGATGTTTCGCCGTCTCAGTACGATGTGATGACACGCGATCAATTTCCCCGTGAAAGGCCGGTTATCGATCGACGGGTGCTCTGGCTTTGCTCGCTGTCGATTGGCTTGGGAGTGGCCGCGACGGTGGTCGCGCGGGTGCTTGTGGCACTGATCGCGTTCGTCACCAACCTGTCGTTCTATGGTCGGTTTTCGATTCTGGAAGTCTCTCCCGGTGACAATCATCTCGGTCTGTTTGTGATCTTCATTCCGATCATCGGCGCGCTGTTTGTTGGCCTGATGGCGAAGTACGGCTCGCCAGCAATTCGCGGTCACGGCATTCCCGAAGCGATGGAGCAAGTGCTGACCAATCGCAGTCGCATTCCCCCCAAAATGGCGATCCTGAAGCCGTTATCCGCGGCGATCTCGATTGGAACCGGAGGTCCATTTGGTGCGGAAGGCCCCATCATTGCGACTGGTAGCGCGTTGGGCTCGATCGTCGGGCAGATACTGACGACCACTGCTGTCGAGCGAAAAACGTTGCTGTCTGCCGGTGCCGCTGCTGGGATGTCGGCAATCTTCGGTACCCCTGTGTCCGCAGTGCTCCTGGCGATTGAATTGCTGCTATTCGACTTTCGACCGCGTTCAATCATCCCGGTCGCATTGGCCGCCGTGACAGCGGGAGGACTACGGCTGGCAATCTTAGGGAATGCCCCTGTGTTCGCGATGACTCATCTGACGCCGCCTGGCGTCGCGGCACAAGGATGTTATGTGCTGCTCGGGGCGATGATGGGAGTGCTCGCGGTGCTGATCACGCGAGTAGTCTACTACGTTGAAGACGCGTTTGAACATCTCCCGATCCATTGGATGTGGTGGCCGGCATTGGGGGGGATTGCCGTAGGAGTTGTGGGCTACATCGAGCCGCGTACGTTAGGCGTCGGTTATGACAACATCAGCGACATCATCTCGAACAAGCTTCCCGTCGCGGCGATTGCGATGCTTTGTGCTCTGAAATTCATTTCTTGGTCGATCTCGCTGGGAAGCGGTACCTCGGGTGGAACGTTGGCGCCCCTGTTTACGATCGGGGGCGGTCTGGGCGTGGTCTTGGGAAGCATGCTGACCTACGTCTTTCCAGAGGCCGGAATCGATCTTCGCATCGCGGGATTGGTCGGAATGGCGGCACTCTTTTCGGGAGCTTCGCGTGCGATGCTGGCTTCGGCGGTTTTCGCATTCGAAACGACCTTGGAGCCGTTGGGACTGCTACCGTTGCTCGGGGGCTGCGCAGCAGCCTACCTGACCGCCAGCCTGCTGATGAAGAACTCGATCATGACCGAAAAGATCGCTCGCCGCGGGGTGCGCCCCCCGATGGAATACGTCTCTGATCCGCTCGATCAAATCCTCGTCCACGAGATTGCCAGCAGTCCGGTTGTGACACTTCTCGCTTCGCAAACGGTCGGTGCCGTTCGCGAATGGATGAGTCTCGGGCAGACCAATACGACTCACCAGGGCTTCCCGGTCTTCGATGACCGAAGGCTTTTAGTTGGTGTTCTCACGCGTCGCGATTTGCTGGCGACAACTCTTCCTTTGGACAAGCCCATCGGTGCCCTGATCCATCAGCAAGTTCGCTTCGTGTACAACGACTGCACCGTGCGTCAGGTCGCCGATCACATGGTCAACCACGATCTGGGAAGGTTGCCCGTCGTAGATCGTCACTCGCCACCGAACCTGGTCGGAATCGTTACTCGCAGTGATGTCCTGGATGCCTATCGACGCAGTATTCAGGAGTCTGTCATCGATGCACCGACGATTTCAGTCGGAAAGGCCTTCGCCCGCAGTAAACAGTAGGGTGACCGCGGGACGCACTCCACATCGTGGAGTGCAGTGCTTCGACACCGCTTTGGGTCAGGTTACCCTAGCCTCGTCCATCCCCTTGCGCCGCAATTGGGCAACGATGTATCGGGCCACCAGACAACCTTGCGAGCTTCATTCGAAGCAGAGCAAGTGCCAGCGGAACAAAGTTCTGCCATGCTTGCGAAGAGTTAATCTCGATGAGGCTC